>JAYVAP010000748.1:0-13130 GCA_043750915.1 Spirosoma sp.
GTTCCGGAAAGCCTACGGGGCCGAGCCAACGCAGCAGGTGGCCGAAAATATTCTGATGTCGTCTTTGTTTAGCGGGCGGGGGGCGCAGTTTCCCATTGCCCGTATTTCAGCGATACGCCAGGATTTGGTAAAAATCGGTATCGACCCCAAAGTAGCCGCCAACCGGACGCTGTTGCCCGAAGTGAACGCGTATTTCCGCGCCCGCCAAACGGCCAAAGCCGTGGAGCGAATGGATGCTCAGGCCACCACCAACCAGCTGACGGTGCCCGAATACCTCTATATCTCGCGGCTTTTCAACCGAAGCAGCCCCGATGCCGTCGATTCGCCCACGGTAGCTAAATGGGTGGGTAAGGCCCTGGCTATGAAACCACCCCAAAAAGAGCAGGCCGATTTGTATTATGAATTAGCGGACGCATACCGCCGGGCTAACCGCCTGTCCGATGCCCAGAAAGCCGCCCAGAAGTCGATGGAACTGGCCCAGGCCAGTAAACTCGACACGCGCCGGAACGTGGAGCAGTTGGGTAAACTGAAGTAACGATAAAACCGTCTGTTATTGGCCAGTATCTTCGAGTAGCCGGATATAATAAAGCAATTGTTCTTCGCGTTGGGTGGGAGAGGAAGGTTGCTGTAGCAAGTTAATAATCTGCTGTTTGGCGGCTGCCAATTTCAGGTTACAGGGTTGGGTTTGAGCAGGGTTAGCAGGCTGATCAGACAGTAAGCATTCCAGCGAAACGTTTAGTATACGGGGTAATTCCTGAAGGCGGTCGGCACTGACTTTAACTTTTCCATTCTCAATTTTTGAGTACGTTGCCGGGCTGATTTTAAGCCCCTGGGCCACCCACTCCTGTTCTATATTCTTAGCTTCGCGTGCCTGCCGGATGTTTCTGAGCAATTGTTTGTCTATCATGCGCTGGATAAGTTGAATGAAGCAATAGGGGTCGTGAATGTAAATTTACACCATCAGTTTTTTCTGCAAAAAAATTATAAAAAACCTTAAATTCGCGTAGAAATACGTATCATTATCAGCAGTTCCCACTTTGCCTTTTAATACTGTTTTTGCTTAGAATAGTATTACACCGAAAGCTGATCAGCGTATCAAAATCTACATGTTGTGCTAAGAAATCTCAGCCGCTTCGGCGCGGGGCCCGCTCCGGCGTACCGGCCCGTGCGGTCCGATATCTGCAATGCTGGAAGGCCTTATTTTTCCATAGTGGGAATTGCTGAGCATTCAGGAAATATCTCATGCCTACCCGAGTGGTGCTGTGGCCCTACAGAACGTTAATTTAAAGATGAATCCCACGCTTGTTGCCAGGTATGTAACCGTATTGGCTTTGTAAACGTACTGACGGCCCTCTGAACAGGGCGAGTGTTGGCGAAACAATGAGTACCCATCAGTCTAAAAATGGTTCACTTCCGCTTGTTGAGATAGGGTAAGCACATAGCTTGCAGTGCTGATCGGACGTTGGCCAAAGAAATGGCATCTGTACTTAAGTGTGCCATTACATCACAAATACTGCTGTACTGATAGTCAGATACCCCCGGCTAAAGCCAGGAGCTTGTCCCTGAACCCGAAAGTCCGAGACCATAGGCAGTCTGAATCCGCCCAATGTTTCTAATGTTTTTAGCCGCGTTGAAATCCGCTGAATCCGAATGAGCACACGCCTTACAGACAAATTCAGCCTGAGACTTGCGATTTGCCTTTTCACAATGGCCACAATCGCTACAGGTGCGGGAAGTGTTTCGGGGATCAATCAGGATCACCTGAACGCCGTGCATGGTGGCCTTGTAGGAAAGAAATTCCCTCAACTGATAGAACGACCAGTTAGAATGTTTGGCCCTCTGCGATTGGCGCAACCGTTTTTCTTCCTTACGTACAGTTTTGGAAATACCCGAAAGGTCTTCCAGAATGATAGCCCGGTTAGATGTCTTGGCCTTTTCAACAATGGACCGCCCGGCGGCCCGGTTGGAAATGCAATGGTTACTGTTTTTCTGAAATCGGGATTGACCTTTAGAAATCTGTTTCAGTCTTCGTTTAGCAGATTTGGTTCCAACGCTTTGCAGGGTTGCCCGGCGTTTGGCGTACCACTGACGGGACTTCTCAATAGCCGAACCGCTAAAGGATTGACCGTCGGAATCTGTGGTTACCTGAACAATTCCGAGGTCTATTCCGAGTGCGTCAACAATGTCAATGCCTTCTTCATCGGGAACGTCGGACGTTGCCAGTAAATACCATTTCCCTTTGATACAGGCAAGGTCAGATTCCCCCTGCTGATAGTCCAGCAACCGAGAATGGTGTTCGCTAACTGTATAGGAAATAGTCTGTCTGCCCTCAACAGTCCAGATGCTAACGGTTTTCCGGTCAGCGCGATAAGACAAGATACGGGAATCAAAGGCAATGGCCCCCGTTGGCCGGTACACTATTTGAGTCAAGTCCCGTTTCTTGTCGGGCTTGCAAGTGGCCGGTCCGCCGGTGCGGTTATGATTGCGGATTTGGGCTTTGAGTGTCTTGTAGGAATCCGACACTTTAGCCAGACAACGTATCACGAGTTGAGCCGACAAGCCAAAGTCCGCTTTAATCCCATGATAGAGTACTTTTTGCAAGGCTATCGACTGAAAAACCTTATGAGAAAACGCATACTCACTCATCAGATTACAGTCGGACCGCCGAAGCGGCTGCGTTACCCCGTTCCTGTGTACTGCGCAATGCAATAACCTGTTCAGGAGTGGGTAGTAATCTGATTTGTGCCGTTAACTTCATAAACCAAAGGTGCAAAATGTATCACACATTTGAAAATGAAACAAAGGAAAAGTTAAAGAATTTCCTCCCGCATCGGCGGTTCGACCCGGATGAATCCGGGAGCATCCATTCTTTTTATATCGTGAAATAGGGGGCTTTCACTCAATCCTACGACACTTTTGGTGATACAGTCGCTACTCAATGCCATCACCAGATGTTCGTACCAAGCATGACGCAACTCACCGACGACCGGCATCAGCCAGGACAGACTAAGTCGATTGTTTAGTGATGATCTAACCAATTTCGCCTTATCTGTCCTGATAAACGGGTCGGCTAAAGGGCGGTTGCAGCAACAGATGAATCGAGTTCTCATCGCCCAGCAAAACAGCCCGGCGGAGGTCGTTTTCAGCCTGGGGCAACTGCCGAATCTGAATGCGGGCGAGTGCCCGCCAGCGGTAGGCATCGGGTTGCTCGTCGCGGAAGTGCCAGACGGCTTTGTCGAACTCCCGGAACGCACCAGCGTATTCTTCGATCTGATAAAACGAAATGCCCCGGTCTAAGTAGCAGTAAGCCAGTGTGTTGTCTCTGCTAATGGCTTGCGTGAGGTCATAAATAGCCGAGTAGAAGTTTTCCTGCGCCAGATGACACTTACCCCGGTAGGCATAGGCAACGGCCGACTTGGGGTGCTGCCGAACGGCCTCATCGAAATAAATCTGTGCCAGCTCAAATTGCCGGTTGGCTATCAGGTCAATGCCTTTTTCAAATCGCTTCTGGTCTTTTTCAGACGGCGTGTCGTGGTCCATCAGGTAATACCGGATGGTCATGTACAGCACAAACAAAAGACTCAACAGCGCAATTTCCATACCAACATCCGGTTTTCGTCCCGGCGAATTTACAGCGTTTCAGCCTGTTCAGGCAAGTGGTTAAGGGTACTGAGTTCTTCCCGAAGGGCTTTTGGCAATCCTTTTCTGACCAGCTCATAGGAGTGGTCAATCCAGGCCTGCACCGCCTGCCAGCGAACACTGCCATCGAGCGAGATGGTGTTCCAGTGCACTTTGTTCATGTGGTAGCCGGGCTGCACGGCCGCAAACTCCTCGCGCAAAGCTACGGCCCGCTCCGGGTCACATTTGAGGTTAAAGGTGGTGGGGCAGCTTTCGGTATCTATCAGGGCAAAAACTTTGTTGCCTACTTTCAGTACTAGCGTTACCGCATCGAACGGAAACGACTCGGTAGCACCGGGTTTGGTTAAGCAATAGGTACGCAGGGCTTCTGTGTTCATGACAAATCAGCATCCGGGTAGACCGGCGGTTCCGGAAACCACATTCAGCGGGTGCAGGCCCGAAAAATCATGACACCGACACAAAACAAAAACATGACGATGGAAATGCGGTTGATGCCGTGCATCATCCGCAGGTTCACGCTGGTTGGGTGGTTGGGGTCGGGCTTGCGGAAAACCCGCAGGAAATAAGCAAAAACAGGCCCGATTTTCAGGTAATCGACGAAACGGTTCATATACGATAGGGACGGGAGCCACCCGGCGTGACTGCTAACAAATCCGTCCTGACTGGCTAACAAATTTTACCCGCTGTTAAGTCAAAATGTTTCAACTTTTTCTGGCTCTATCCAGCGGCTGTCTTCCCGAATCAAATCGATCAGTTCATCGACGGCGCGGTCGGCGGGAACCGACTTTTTAATAACTTCCTGACCGCGATAGAGCGCAATTTTGTCGCGCCCGATACCCACGTAGCCGTAGTCGGCATCGGCCATTTCGCCGGGGCCGTTGACAATGCAGCCCATAATGCCGATTTTAACGCCTTTCAGGTGGTCGGTGCGCTGGCGAATACGGGCCGTCGTTTCCTGCAAATCAAACAGCGTCCGGCCGCACGATGGGCAGGAGATATATTCCGTTTTGGTAATGCGCGTGCGGGCAGCCTGCAAAATGCCGAACGCCAGGCTATTCAGCCGCTTCAGGTCGTCGGCGGTGGGTTGCTGCGCCGGTTCGGCCCCATCGGCCAGCAACATAATGCCATCGCCTAAGCCGTCGATCAGCAGTCCGCCCACGTCGGTGGCGGCATGGAGCGGCAAATCGTCGACTGCTACGGCTGGGTAACCGCGCTGCACCACCACGGGCAGGGTCAGGTTTTCGGCCATCAGGGTCACAAACAGCCGGCGCAGTTCGGGCATGGCGTGGGCGTTGATGGTAAAAATGAGCAGCACCACGGTTTTATCGCTGCGCAGCTGGTCCATGAGCGGAGCCGACAGGTCGGGCAGCGATACCCGCACAAAATTCAGCCGGGCATGAAGCGGGCCGTTTGCCAGCCGGGCAGCGGTATATTGGGTGGCCGTCAGCAGCGGGAGGGCACTGGTCTGCGAGGCCACCGTCTGCCAGACACCATAATCCAGCACCTCTTTCAGGCCATTGGGCAGCATAAACTGCGCCGGATGGGTGCCCGTGTACACATAGTCGGCACCGAGGTCGTTCATGCGCCACTTGTCGGGCAGGGGCAGATAAAAATGACCAATGGGCGGCAAAGCGTCGTTGCTCCCGATGGGCACCTGACGGAAATCGGCGATGACACGCGGCACCTGCTGACCGCCAAAATTGGCGACTTCGTGGGTTGCCCGCCGAACATACCGAAACGGGTCGATGGGGTAGGTGGTTACGGGCGAAATAGGCTGGCTGGTGGCAACCCGATGGGTGTAGCGGTCAATGAGTGAGCGGGCTACGGGGGCTTCGCGCTCGGGATCTTCGGTGAGCGATACCCGAACGGTGTCGCCTAAGCCATCTTCCAGCAGCGTGCCAATGCCCAGTGCCGATTTGATTCGGCCGTCTTCGGCTTCGCCCGCTTCGGTCACGCCGAGGTGGAGCGGATAGGGTTTTAGCCCTTCCTGATCCAGCCGCTGCACCAGCAACCGGTAGGCCTGAACCATCACCTGCGGATTGCTCGACTTCATTGACAGCACGATGTTGTAGTAATTTTCGGCTTCGCAGATGCGCAGAAACTCCAGTGCCGACTCCACCATGCCAACGGGCGTATCGCCATAGCGGCTTAGAATGCGGTCGGACAGCGAGCCGTGATTGGTGCCAATGCGCATGGCCGTGCCATATTCTTTGCAGATTTTTACCAACGGCAGGAACTTCGCCCGGATTCGCTCCAGTTCGACCGCGTAGGCCGCGTCGCTATAGTCGATGTACTCGAAGCGTTTGCGGTCGGCGTAGTTGCCGGGGTTGATGCGGACTTTCTCCACGATTCGGGCGGCCAGTTCGGCCGCGTTGGGCGTAAAATGAATGTCGGCTATCAGGGGCGTGGTATAGCCCCGTGCCCGCAGTCCTTTGCGAATATTTTCTAAGTTCTGGGCTTCTTTCACGCTTGGGGCCGTGATGCGGATGTATTCGCAGCCGGCTTCGATCATGCGGATGCTTTGCTCAATTGAACCCTGCGTGTCCATGGTGTCGATAGTGGTCATGGACTGCACCCGAATGGGGTAGTCGGACCCCATGGCTACCTCGCCGATGGTGGCCGTGACTGTTTTCCGGCGGATATACTGCGTCAGGGATGGGGTGTAGCCCACCGGCGAGCCAAACGGGGTGGGGGCAATAGACGGGGTGAGCAGCGAATCGGACATACAGAAGTCAGCAGGCCCCGTTTGAGGGGGCAATGATCGTGGCAAAGGTACAAAAAAAGCCCTTCTCTGTCCGGTTGCCCGCGTGCCTGCACAGCACCAGCGTGCGCGAAAATGCAGGCGAAGAAGTGTGGTACCGGAAAGCAGAGAAAAGGGCTTCCTGTTGCGTGGGCTAAATCATAAATTGGGCGTTAGATCGTTAATTTCAAAGCAAATCAGCCAATTACAACTTTAAAAAAACGCGATGAAAACGACGCTGTCAATGGTATTTTCTGCCGCTATGTTACTCACTATCAATACCTATGGTCAGGACAAGCCCACCACTGCGGAGCGCGAATCCCGTCGGCAGGTGCGCGCCCAGAAGATCGAAAAGTCAAAAGCCGAACTGAAAGAAGTGGGCCAGGCGGTGAAAGAAAAGGCCGTCGTGTTGGGAAAGGCGGTGGGCACCGAGGCCGAAAAAGCGGCCGATGCCATCGACCGAAAAGTGGAGGAGCGGAAAGCCAAACGTCGGGCCGGTCGCGATACGCTATAGGGCACCAGCACGGCCCGAACCGGTTTTGGGAGGTATGGGTTGGATTGTTGGGCTACTAAATTCACGTAGCCAACCGGAGGGAACAGCTGAAACCTGCTTGTTTTTTGTATATTTGTTTCCAAATCATCGGGTCGCCGTTGCGACGCTTTGCTGACCGGAAAAACAAGGTCAGCTTTTCTTCACCTTCACTAAGCTGTTATCTTGACATTTTCCGAATTTAATCTCCACGACGACCTGCTGGCTGGCGTGGATGCCATGAACTACCTGAAGGCAACGCCCGTGCAGGAAATGGCCATCCCCGTTATTCTCGCCGGGCGCGACCTCATCGCCAGTGCGCAGACCGGCACCGGCAAAACAGCCGCCTACCTCATTCCGCTGCTCGACAAAATCTCACACGCCGATCACGACCATACCAGTACCCTCGTTCTGGTGCCCACGCGCGAACTGGCCAAACAAATCGACGAGCAGGTCGAAGGCTTCGGCTATTTCGTGCAGGCCAACAGCATTGCCATCTACGGCGGGGGCAAAGGCGACGACTGGGATAAGCAACGCAAAGCCCTCGAAACCGGTGCCGACATTATCATTGCCACGCCGGGCCGACTGATGGCCCATATGCAGCTGGGCTACGTTAACTTCGACAAAATCGAATACCTCGTGCTCGACGAAGCCGATAAGATGCTCGATATGGGTTTTTCGGACGATATCATGAACATCGTCGATAAGATTCCCGCCAAGCGGCAAACGCTCCTGTTTTCGGCTACGATGCCCAATAAAATCCGGGAGTTTTCCAAACGCCTGCTGACCGATCCGGAGGAGATCCGGCTGGCGGTATCTAAACCGGCCGCCGGTATCGACCAGCAGTTTTATCTGGCTTTCGATAACCAGAAACTGCCTCTACTGGCTCATCTGATTCAAAATAGCCCCACACCCGTGCAAAGTATGGTGCTGTTTACGTCGCGAAAATCGGAAGTAAATGGCATTGTGCGTGCCCTGAACAAACTAAACTTCGAAGCCCGGGGTATCAGCTCCGACCTGGAGCAGGACGACCGCGAGGTGGTGCTGCGCGACTTCAAAAACAAAGCTTTTCCAATTTTAGTGGCTACCGATGTGCTCTCGCGGGGCATCGACATCGACAACCTCACGCACGTTGTCAACTACGACATCCCGCGCGATGCCGAGGATTATGTTCACCGAATTGGTCGCACGGCCCGCGCGGCTACAACCGGCACGGCCATCACTTTCATCAGCGACCAGGACCAGAACCGCATTGTCAACAACGAAAAACTTATTGAGCGCGAGATCGATAAACGGTCTGTGACCGAAGGTTTAGGCATGGGTAAATCGCCCGTGTTCGACCCCAAAAGGTTTAGTGGCCTGCGCGGCAAAGGCGGTGCGCCCGCTGGTCGGGGTGGACGCGACGGAGGGCGGGCAGGCAGCGATGCCCACCGTAGCAGCGGCCCCCGTGGAGACGGCCCCCGTAGAGACAACCCCCGTGGAGACGGCCCCCGCTCTGACCGCCGTGCCGATACGCCCCGCACGGGTGAGCAGCGTCCCGTGTCAGGGGCCATTTCTTCGGATAATCGGGCTAACGCCCGAGTGCATCAGGCGCACCAGCCGCTGCCGGACAGTATTGAACCCACAGCCGTGATGGTTGTTGGCACCGACGGTCCGCAGGCGTTGCGGCCGACCGTGGTTGAAGGTCCGGTTTCAGAGAGACCCAAACGGCGGAAAAATCGTCGGCGTGGCCCCAAAAAAGAAGGCAGTGAAAACGGTCAGCCCCAGCAGATAACGCCAGTCGTTGAATAGCCTTATGTACTACTGATTCGTATTTCCCAGTTATCAATCCTGCATTCATGAGAAAATATCTCCTCACGGGGCTATTCGCCGTTAGTCTGGCCTATGGTGCGGTGGCCCAGGCAACGTTTCCGCGCAACGGCGTGTACGACGAACGGGCGGGGCTATATGCCTTCACCAACGCCACGATTATCGTTGACCCACAAACTACCCTGCAAAACGCAACGCTGCTTATCCGCAACGGCCGCGTAGAAGCCGTGGGCACCGCCGTTCGCTGGCCTGTCGGCACGGTGGTGGCCGACCTGAAAGGCAAGCGAATTTATCCCGCGCTGATCGATATCGACTCCGACTATGGGATGCCGGAGGTGAAACGCGAACCGGGCAACTTCCGGGCGGCCCCGCAACTCGAATCCAATAAACGGGGTGCCTACTACTGGAATCAGGCCGTGCAGCCCGAAAACGATGCCAGTCTGCTGTTTAAAGCCGATACCAAAAAAGCCGACGAACTTCGGAAGATGGGCTTCGGTGCCGTGCTGACCTATTTGCACGACGGAGTAATTCGGGGAACGGGGGCACTCGTCACCCTCGCCGACGACCGCGAGAACCTGCTTTTGCTGAAGCCCAACGTCACGGCGCATTACTCGTTTAGCCGGGGCAGTTCGGCCCAAACGTATCCTAACTCCATGATGGGCGCGGTGGCCTTGCTGCGGCAGGCCTTTTACGATGCCGACTGGTATAAACGCGCCGGAAAAACCGAACAGGCCAACACATCGCTCGACGCGCTGAACCGGATTCAGTCGCTGCCCGCCTTCTTCGACGCGGGTGATAAACTGGGTATTCTACGGGCCGACAAAGTTGGCGACGAGTTTGGTATTCAGTATATTATGCGCAGTTCGGGCGATGAGTACCAGCGGATCGATGAAGTTAAAGCAACCGGTGCGTCGTTGATTGTAGGGGTCAACTTTCCGCAACCCTACGATGTGGAAGATGCCTGGGATGCCGATAACGTATCCCTGTCTGAACTCAAACACTGGGAAATGGCCCCCATGAATGCTGGTCGGCTGGCGGGTGCCAATATCCCGTTTGCGCTCACAACAGCCGACCTGAAGAACAAAGCCGATTTCTGGGCGAACCTGCGCAAAGCCCTCGAAAACGGCCTGACCGAGCAAAAAGCCCTCGAAGCCCTGACCACCACGCCCGCCCGCCTGATGCGGGCCGACGATCAGGTGGGCAGCCTGCAAAAAGGCCGGATTGCCAATTTCATCATCACATCGGGCAATCTGTTCGGAGCCGACAACGTGATCTACGAAAACTGGATTCGCGGCAAACAGTACATCGTTAATCAGAAAGATGCAGCCGACCTGCGCGGTAACTGGCGGCTTGCCCTTGCCGGACCAGAAGGTCGAGAAAAAACCGCGTTCACGCTGAACATTACAGGCAAATCAGCCGACAAGGCGGAGTATCAGATTGTGGCCGATACCACCAAAATCACGCCCAAGGTAGCCGTCAGTGGCGATCTTATTTCAATTCAGGTGCAATTAGATAAAAAGCAGCCGGGAACAACGCGCCTGACCGGCTACCGAACCGGTCCAGCCAGTTTCCGGGGCGACGGCGAAACGCCCGACGGTAAGCGGCTGACATGGTTAGCTAACCGGACTGCCGATGCGCCCGTCTCCACGTCGGCCGTCTCCACGTCGGCCGTATCCACGTCGGCAATAAGTTCAACCGCAGCGTCGGCAACAGCGGTAGTGGCATCGCCGGCCAGTGCCACCACCGTCATTTATCCGTTTGTGGGCTTGGGCAATGCCCGAAAACCCGCTCCCCAAACCCTGCTGATTAAGAACGCAACCGTCTGGACCAATGAGAAAGAAGGTATTGTTCAGGGAATGGATGTGCTGGTGCAGAACGGTAAAATTGCGCAGGTAGGCAAAGGGCTGACGGTGCCAACCAACGCCACGGTGGTGGATGGAACGGGTAAACACCTCACCAACGGCATCATCGACGAGCACTCGCATATTGCGCTGCTGTCGGTCAACGAAGGATCGCAGTCGAGCACGGCCGAGGTGCGCATGGCCGACGTAGTAAACTCCGAAGATATTAACATTTACCGGCAACTGGCGGGCGGGGTCACCACGGCGCAGTTGCTGCATGGGTCGGCCAATGCCATTGGCGGGCAGTCGGCCATTGTGAAACTCAGGTGGGGCGAGTCGCCGGATGCGATGTTGCTGAAGGGAGCCGACGGGTTCATTAAGTTTGCCCTCGGCGAAAACGTGAAGCAGGCCAACTGGGGCGATGCCAACCGGATTCGGTTTCCGCAGACGCGCATGGGCGTGGAGCAGGTATACATGGATCACTTCATACGGGCTAAGGAATATGCCGGCAAATGGGCAACTTATAACGCCCTGACTGCCAAACAGAAAGCGGGTGCCGTGGCTCCGCGCCGGGATATTGAACTCGACGCGCTGGCCGAAATTCTGGCCGCCAAACGCTTCATCACCTGCCACTCCTACGTGCAGTCGGAAATTAATATGCTCCTGCACGTGGCCGATTCGCTGGGTTTCAAAGTCAACACGTTTACCCATATTCTGGAGGGCTACAAAGTGGCCGATAAGATGGCCAAACATGGTGCAGGCGGCTCGTCTTTTGCCGACTGGTGGGCCTATAAAATGGAAGTCCACGACGCTATTCCCTACAATGCAGCCCTGATGCACCGGCAGGGCGTAACGGTATCTATCAACTCCGACGATGCCGAGATGGCCCGCCGACTCAATCAGGAAGCGGCCAAAACCGTGGAATATGGCGGTCTGACCGACGAAGAGGCCTGGAAATTGGTGACGCTCAACCCCGCCAAACTGCTTCACTTAGCGGGTCGATTAGGCAGTATCCGGGTGGGTAAAGATGCCGACTTAGTGCTTTGGAACGCGCACCCGCTGGCCATTTATGCCCGGCCCGAAAAAACCATCATCGACGGGGCTATTTACTTTGATCTTGCCGACGAGGCCCGCAAACACGATGCCCTGCAGGCCGAGCGTGCCCGCCTGATACAGCGGATGATAACCGCCAAAGCAAGCGGTTCTCCCACCACGAAACCCGGCGTTAAACGGGCCAGAATGTGGCACTGCGAAGACGTTGAAGGCGTAATGGCCGAAGGAGAGGAACTTAAATGAAACACAGAGACACGGAGGAAATTTCTTTTCACGCCATGACATTCGTAATTCCTCCGTTACTCCGTGTTAAAGAAATACCAAGATGAAAAAGGCACTCATTTCTATACTCACCCTCGCATCGCTTACGGGCTTTGCCCAGAATCCCGCCCCTGCCAAACCGCAGGCACGGGCCACGGCACTGATGAATGGCACCATCCACGTTGGCAACGGGCAGGTGATTCCCAACGGCGTTATCATCTTTAATAAAGGCCTGATCACAACCGTTGTCGATGCCACCATTGTCCGGCTGAATCTGACCGATGTTGACGTAATTAACATAGCGGGTAAGCACGTTTACCCCGGCTTTATCTCGCCCGCGTCGACGGTGGGTTTGCAGGAAATCGGTGCCGTTCGGGCAACGGTCGATATGCAGGAAGTGGGCAGCCTGAACCCCAACGTGCGCGCCCTGATTGCCTATAACACCGACTCCGAAATTATTCCGACCATTCGGAACAACGGCGTGCTGCTCACCCAGGCCACGCCCCAGGGCGGTACCGTATCGGGCAGCTCGAGCGTGATGATGGCCGATGGCTGGAACTGGGAAGATGCCGTGCTGA
Source organism: Spirosoma sp. (assembly GCA_043750915.1). Lineage (GTDB taxonomy): Bacteria > Bacteroidota > Bacteroidia > Cytophagales > Spirosomataceae > Spirosoma. Next base: position 12,451 of record JAYVAP010000748.1, read on the forward strand.
AAAAAGACGACGGCATTTGGCTCAACTGGCCCGGCTATTTCTCGCGTGATTTTAATTATGAGGATTTTACCGTCACGATCAAAAAAAGCGAAAAACGGCCCGACATCATCAACGCGTTGCAGGCCACCTTTGCCGATGCCAAAGCCTACGCAGCTGCGCCCGCACCGTCGCCGATGAACCTAAGGCTCGAATCCATGCGCGGCCTGTTCACGGGCCAACAGAATCTTTACCTGCGCGCCGACTACGGAAAAGACATCATCGAAGCTGTTACGTTTGCCAAATCGTTCGGTATTCCGAAGGTAGTGATCGTTGGCGGAGAGGAGGCCAACCGGGTTGTTGAGTTCCTGAAAGACCAAAACGTACCGGTTATTTTGAGCGCGATTCACCGGCTGCCCAACCGCGAAGACGAAGCGGTGGACCTGCCCTACCGGATGCCGGGTATGCTGCAAAAAGCGGGTGTGATGGTTGGTTTGAGTTATGCCGATGAGTGGTGGCGGACGCGCAACCTCCCGTTTCTGGCCGGAACAGCCGCTGGCTTTGGCGTGGGCAACGGGCTGACAACGGACCGGGAAGAAGCCCTGAAGATGATAACCTCGAACACGGCCAAAATTCTGGGTATCGACAACGTGGTTGGGACGCTCGAGACCGGCAAACACGCCACGTTGTTCGTGTCGGCAGGT
>JAYVAP010000749.1:0-2030 GCA_043750915.1 Spirosoma sp.
CCGAACCAAAAGGCAATCTGCTTACCTACGGGTTTAGTCATACTCATCAGCTTTGCGGCTGCTTCATTGATAATATACGCCGACGTATCGGCATAACTGTTGGTCCGAAAATCCCGCCCCGCAATGAGCCGAATGCCCGTTGTTTTGATAAAATCATTACCAACCGACATGGCCGCTATACTTACTAACTGCTTAGGGTCCTGGCCGGGCCAGTGCAGGTCGGTGGTAGTACTCTGGATGTTCAGTGGTAAGTGGGCCGTCGTGGTTGCCCCGGCAATGGATGAAGTCTGTAGCAGGGCCTGCCGGAAGACTTCCGTCTTTTCGTAGTTAGTTAAGTTGCCTTCCAGTGTCATATACAGGACGTTCTCACGATCTAAACCGAGGTTTTTGGTCCGCAGGTAGTCCATTTGCCGACCAATGACCAGCATTCCAACGATCAGGAAAATTGATAACGAGAACTGAAACACCACCAGCGTCCGCCGGAATAGGGCCGGACCCGCCCCAAACTGTAGGCGGCCTTTTAGTATTTTTATTGGTTGCAATGAGGAGAGAAATAGGGCCGGATAACTGCCCGACAGTAGCCCCGTAATCAGCACCAGAACCGCGATGATAAGCCAGAGCATTGGGTTAGAAAAGTCAAGCGTCAGTTGCTTGTCGAACACAGCATTGAACGTTGGCAAAATCAGCCAGACGATCAACAAAGCCAGCCCAACGGCCAATACAGTCGTCAAAATGGATTCGCTCAGAAACTGCCCCACCAGCGAGGAACGCAACGCCCCGACAACTTTGCGAACGCCTACTTCTTTGGCACGCATAGCCGAGCGAGCTGTGGCTAAATTCATGAAATTAATGCAAGCAATGATGAGGATAAACAGGGCGACGATGGAGAAGATGCGAACGTATTCAATTCGCCCACCAACAACTTTACCGTTCTTAAAGTCTCCGTACAAGTGCAGGTCGGTAATGGGCTGTAAAATCGGCACTTCATTGTTGTCAAATTTAGCATAACGCGGGTAGATGCCCTTCATGATGGCTTCCGTCTGCGCCACGGTCGTACCAGGTTTCAGGCGAACATAAGTCAGATATGAGTTATTGCCCCATGTTTTCTGCCAGGGTTGTTCCTGGGCTTTCCAGTTGACGAGCCAGTCGAATTGCAGCGTCGAAGTCGTCGGCAGATTTTCGATAACGGCGCCAACGGTGTAGTATTTGTCATTGTCGAGTTGAATCGTTTTGCCGAGGGCCAACCCATTCGGAAAGTAGTTTTCGGCTACTTTGCGGCTAATGACAATCTGGTTAGGATTACCCAGTGCAACTTCAGGGTCGCCGTAAAGTACAGGCAGATTAAATACGCCGAAAAAGTCTGCTGTAGCGTAATGCCCCTGTTCCTTAGCCGCTTTCTCACCAACCCGAACCACCGTCTCCCTGCCCCAGGTCAGCTTGGTTACGGCCGCCACCTGTGGTACGTCTTTGTTGATAGCTTCCTGCAAAGGACCGGGCGTAGCAAATGCCGTTTGGGTTTCCCTGCCGTGGAAGTTAAAATTAACCCGCACGAAGTACACATTCTCCGCGTCGGGTAGGAAGCGGTCGTAGCTCAGTTCGTCGCGCACCCACAGGCCGATGAGCAGCGCACAAGCCATGCCCAGTGCCAGCCCAAAAATGTTGATGCCGGAATACAGTTTATGCTTCATCAGACTCCGCCAGGCGATTTTGAGATAGTTTCGGAACATGATTTTTGTTGTTTATTCACTCCGCAAACTCTTCACCGGATTCATCAGCGCGGCCCGGATGCTTTGAAAACTCACCGTCAGCAGGGCGATTCCCACCGCCAGCAAACCCGCCAGCGCAAAGACCCACCATTCAATATCAATCTTGTAGGCGAAGTCCTGCAACCAGCGGTTCATGGCCCACCACGCAATGGGGCTGGCAATGACAATGGCAATCAGGACCAACTTCAGGAAATCTTTGGAAAGCAGTGTAACGATGCTGGCAACACTCGCGCCCAGCACTTTGCGCACGCCGATCTCTTTGGT
>JAYVAP010000750.1:0-3111 GCA_043750915.1 Spirosoma sp.
ATTCAACAACTTCCCCGTTATTAAATCAAACGGCTTGGTAAAACAAAGGCTGTAGTTAACGATCCGAAAGTCTAAACTGTCGATAATTTTTTCCAAATATTTCTTCGGAATGCCCCGCTCGTTTTTGGTCAGGCCTGGGCGTGGCTTTGTCCAGTCACCCATAGAGACGATAGGCTCCCGAAATAAAAACAGCCCGCCCGGTTTCAGGACCCGCTTAATTTCAGCCATCACAAAGCTGACATTTGGAATATGATGCAGCACGCCAAAGCAGGTCACCATATCGAATGAATTGTTGGGAAAGGGCATTTTCCCACTGATGTCAGGCTTTATATAGCGCAACGGAATGCCCAGCAGTGATGCTGCCATCAGTTGATCGGATGGTTCGAGCACGGTAATGTGCTTAATTCGACTACAGATAGGCACAAGTTCTTCGCAATATGCTCCGCCAATGCTCAGTACGTTATCAAAATTTCCTGTTCCAACGTGATTGTAGCAATGCACTGTATTAACTGCATTGTAGGGATAGGTTGTTTCTACGCCCTCATGCGCATACAGGTCCGCATACCCTTCTTTTTCCTGCTCATACCAAGTCGCTATTTCGGCTTCGGTAAAGTCATCGCCAAATAGTTTTTTACCGGCAAAGCAATCACGCAAATAATCAGGATTAACAGTAGCCATTTTTTAATGAAGAAATTTAAAAACAGAAGGTCAAATATAAACAAAAAACGGATGTCTATGTAATACATTGATATTTTCTGGAATTGCCATAAAAACGCCCGCTTCCGGTGTCTCACAACCCCTGTTATCTTTTCAAAAAAGAGCAACGTCTCACGCCATTCTATCAATAACAATTCCAAACGTAAATTTCAACAATTCCAAACGTAAAGATTGGCAATACCCACAAATTGTACTTAAACAAGATTTAAGCCCCATTTAAAAGGCGTATAAGTCGCCCATCTACAACTTGATAGTAAGCTAAATCCGGTAAACTGGGCACGGTTGGCAATTCAGTGTGCAGCACAAATGCGATGTCTCGGTTCCCGTAAAGATCGCGATGGGTGGCATCGTCCATATCAATCGGGAGGACAAGAAACAGACTTGGCTCGTCAGACCATCCGCCCTCCTTATAGCTCTGAATATTTGGACAGGCAGAAAGTTGCCCGTTACACCGGTTAACAATTAGCTGGTACACACTACGCTAATTTTGCCTTTGGTGTAATCGCCAACTTCACGGCGACAATCTGATCAACATAAAACGTCACTGGAGAACCACCTGTAGGAATAGAAATCCACCTGCGCTCAACGGTAATATCAGAAACCAGAAACCGCCCGGTCACAACACCCAGGCCTGCTATCGTGAATCGATCTGGATTTTGAGAGGTGTAGCCCGGACCGGGTGTCGCAGTAGGCTGAGGGTCAAACTTCGTCCGGTCCGTAACAATTAGCTGCTCTGTCCATTCCACAACAGTGTCAGCAGGTTTCCCGGGCAAGCCTGACCACTTGATTAGATCAACCAACTTGAGCGCATCGTTCATGCCCTCAAACGCCCCATAAACATCGCCGACCGAGTTGACAGCACCATCCGGCTTTTTGGCCAATAGGTTCGTGTTGTATGCGTTGATAGCCTGATTCACAACCTGGGCATTCACCGCCGACTGGTCGTCCAAATGAACAACAGAATCAATGAAATCCGAGAAGTCCGTCTCAGTCGGGCGTTTGCCACGCGAAAAAATAGCCTTCAGTTGAGATTTAGAGCGCTTAGCCATGATTATTTATAAAGACAAATCAAACGTATATAAATTAGGCACATTAGATTCCACCGCAAATGTGGCCGTGTCGCCGTTACCCAAATCAACCTCCAGGTTATACGGAAGACCATACGGTGCAACGTTGTCGACAATCCTCACCCACCCCTTGGCACCACTCCGGGCCACCCGCACAACCGGCAAATTAGCCTCATACATGTCGACTATATAAGCCGATGTGAACGTACACCAGACTGAAGATCCCGCCGGTCGATGCCGCGCAAAAGCACTGTTTTGGCCACCAAACCGGGCCACCCTTTCATACATCTCTGCCGCGCAGGGTGCCATGTCGTGGGCGGCTTCGTTGCGAGGGCTGTGCGGGTAAACAGAAGCCGGATTGTAAGGTGACGGTCCGTTGGGAACTTTTGGTCCATTGTAGCCGATGGTTCCCACCAACGGAAAGTTGTCGTCCCAGTAACGCAGAAAATCGTTGCTCACAACGTTTAAATCCTTGCCAAACAAGTTTGTGTCTTCCCAGCCGTACCAATCATCAGCCTGGTCCAGTGCGCTGAACGCCAGGTCCCACTGGTGACCAAAAGAGTACTGCGGGAAATTCCACTGACATTGCACGCCCCCTCCCGGCAGGTCATGCACGTGGCGCGGGGTATAAAACGCATTCGCAATATCCACATATTCCGTGTTGGCCGGGAAAACAAATGCCATCACCCGCCGGTTGGGCAGGCCCAGCCCACGCAGTGCCATCTTGCACAACGTCAGAACCATTTGCACCTCGAAGGCTTTGGCGTGCGTGTTCGTCCCGGCACGGTAGTATAAGTTTACGAGGCAGTCGATGTAATTATACCACCCGTTCGCCCAGTAAGGCTGGCGGCCATACCCGTTCGCAATCAAATAAGCCAACGCGTTGGCATCACTGCTGAGTGCCGTTCGCATCGCAGCCTTATTGCCGTTCGGATCAAAATAGAACGCTCCGCCATAATCGCCAAAATAGTGCATGCCCGGATTTTCGGCCATAATAACGCCCCACTCTTTTTCGTGCTCGTTTCGGGCCGATGGATTGCGGGCATACTCCGTCGACCCCGGATCATTGTCATACGAGTCCTCGCTGGACCCGTTTGTTATGCATCCGTAAGACCGCGACCCTGCCACACTCGTGTTCCGCGCCCGATTCCACGCAAACCGGGCCGCATCTTTGGCATCCTGCGTAGACCATTGCGAAAAAGGCTTGTTGTTGGTGGCGCCACGCATCGTGGTGGTGTTATAAAAAGTATTCTGGTTTTGTGGCGGAATAGCCCCGTAAATGGGGGCACCGCAGCTTATATTGACCGGGGCTGCACAACGGTTCATA
>JAYVAP010000751.1:0-4185 GCA_043750915.1 Spirosoma sp.
GGTTCATCATCGTTTGTGTGTTGCTTTGGGTAGCCATTGGCCTGAACCTCGACGTGGTAGGGCTGCTCATGCTGCGGTCGCCCGAATACCGGACGGGGCTGGCCATTGTGCCCGTTTTGTTGCTGGCCAACCTGTTTCTGGGGGTTTACTATAACATTGCGTTTTGGTTCAAACTGACCGATAAAACCAGTTTTGGTACGCTGATAACGGTGGTGGGCGTTATGATTACGGTAGCGGGCAACTTCCTGCTCATTCCCCAAATGGGCTATATGGGCTGCGCACTGGCTTTTCTGGCATCGAGTTTTGTGATGATGGCCCTATGTTACGTGCTGGGCGAACGCTACTACCCCGTTCCCTACCATCTGCGGTCGGCGGTGGGCTACGTCGCCGGGGCGGGCTTGCTCATCTGGGCATCGCTGCGGTTTCCCATCGCCAATTTGTGGGTGGCGGTGCCGGTGCATCTGCTTCTGCTGGGCTTGTTTGTGGCCGTTGTCTTTTTGGTTGAGCGCGACACGCTCCAGCCGGTGGTGAGCCGGTTGCGCCGAAAAAACTAAACATAACTCCCTGTTTCGCCGGGACGTTTTTTATGGATAAATTCAGCCCGGCTCATCACTCCACCACCACCGTAACCAACGTTATTTACGCCATGAAACCGTTTTTTTTAACCTGCATTTGGTTCATTATATCCGCGCTGCTGCTCACCGGCTGTAAAGAAAAACCGTTGTTTGAGCGGCTCAGTGCCAACCATACCGGCATCACGTTTACCAACACCATTACCGACAGCGATTCGCTCAATATCCTCAAGTACGAATACATCTACAACGGCGGGGGCGTGGGCGTGGGCGATTTCAATGGCGATCGGAAACCCGATCTTTTTTTTGCCGGCAACCAGATGTCCAACAAACTTTACCTGAACGAAGGCGACATGAAATTTCGCGACGTTACGCCCTCGGCGGGCGTGGGCGGGGGCGGTCGCTGGTGTTCGGGCGTGTCGGTGGTCGATATCAACGCCGACGGAAAATTAGACGTTTACATCGCCAATACGCTCCATAAATCAGCTGCCCGGCGGGCCAATCTGCTCTACGTCAATCAGGGTAACGATGCGGGCGGAGCACCCCGTTTCCGCGAAATGGCCACCGACTACGGCATTGCCGACACCACCTACTCGACGCATTCGGCTTTCTTCGACTATGATAACGACGGCGATCTGGACCTGTACGTATTGGTGGATCAGATTATCGACGAAAAAACAACGGCTACCCTGCGTGCCCACGCCACCGATGGCAGTGCGCTCAATGTGGACCGGCTTTACCGCAACGACTTCGACCCCCGGCGTGGCCATGCCCATTTCACCGATGTTTCCCGGCAGGCCGGTATTCTTACGGAGGGGTATGGGCTGGGCCTGAACATCTGCGATATCAACCGCGATGGCTGGAAAGATATTTACGTGACCAACGATTTCGCCACCAATGACCTGCTCTACATCAACAACCGGAACGGCACCTTCACCAACCGCGCCCGCGAGTCGTTCCGGCACACCAGCTACTCGGCCATGGGCAACGATGTGGCCGATATCAACAACGACGGACTGGCCGACATGGTGGTCATGGATATGCTGCCCGAAGACAATCTCCGCAAAAAAAGCCTGATGGGCAGCAGTAATTATTTCGCCTATCAGGAATGGGACCGGCAGGGTCTGGAGCACCAGTATGCCCGCAACACGCTGCAAATCAACCAGGGAACCCCACCGGGAAAGACGCTGCCGGTTTTCAGCGAGGTCAGTATGCTGGCGGGCGTGGCCGAAACCGAGTGGAGCTGGTCGCCCCTGCTGATGGATGTCGATAACGATGGTTATCGCGATTTGCTGGTCACCAACGGTTTCCCGCGCGATGTTACCGACCGCGATTTCATGGCTTATTACAGCGACGTTAACTACCTGCTGTCGGATGCCATGCGCATGGGTCTGACCGCTAAAATGCCCCAGGTAAAGGTAAGCAACTACGCGTTTCGGAACCGGGGCAACACGCAGCCCGGCGACAACACCCCCCTCTTTGAAAACGTTACCGACCGCTGGGGCATGGCCGAGCCGAGCTTCTCCAACGGGGCCGCCTGCGCCGATTTCGACGGCGATGGCGATCTGGATTACGTGGTCAATAACATCAACGATCAGGCGTTTGTCTACCGGAATACGCTTACCGACGAAAAACCCGATAACGCCCATTATCTCCGCATCCAGTTTATGGGTGACGGGGCCAACCCAATGGGCTTGGGCGCAATCGTTGAGTATGACCTGCCCAACGGCCAACATGGGTTTTATGAACACACGCCCTATCGGGGTTTTCTGTCCAGCGTTGAGCCAGTGGCGCACATAGGCCTGGGCAACACTACCAGTATCAAAAACCTGAAAGTAACCTGGCCCGGCGGGCGCACGCAGACATTTCCGGTCGTAAAGGCCAACCAGACCATTACGCTCGAAGCCCGGAAAGCCAGCCAACTCCGCCAGCGCATAACAGCCGACCCGTTGGCAAGCTCACTTTTGGTGCCTGCCGACACATCGGCCCTGGGTGCTTTGGGTACCTACCGCCACGAGGAAACGGATTTTATCGATTTTAATGAGCAAAAAACATTGCTCCATAAATTCAGCCAGTATGGTCCGGCTTTGGCCGTGGGCGATGTTAACGGCGATGGGCTGATCGATATGATCGTGGGCGGCAGTGCCAACCAGGCCACCACGGTGCTGTTTCAGCAACCCACGGGCCAGTTCATGCGGAAGTCCTTGCCCGCAAAACTGGCGGAAGATGCCGGTTTGCTGCTCTTTGATGCCGATGGAGACGCTGATCTGGACCTGTTTGCGGTGGGTGGTAGTACCGAGTTCCCGCCTGCGCAGGTAGCCGACGCGCTCAGGCCACGGCTTTATGTGAACGATGGCGCGGGGAATTTTGCCCCCGACTCTGCTGCGCTGCCCGCCCTCCATCTCAGCGGCTCGTGCGTGAAAGCCGCCGACTTCGACCGCGATGGCGACCTCGATTTGTTCGTTGGTGGGCGCGTGGAACCCAACAAATATCCCATGCCGGTGGCGAGTTACCTCCTGCGCAACGATACCCCGCCCCTGACCGGCGGGGCCACAAAACCGGCCGGAAAACTTCGCTTCACCAACGTAACGGCCCAGCTCGCGCCGATGCTCCTCAAAGCAGGACTCACCTGCGACGCACTCTGGACCGACTTCGACAACGACGGGGATGCCGACCTGATGCTGGCCGGCGAATGGGCACCGCTCACCCTGCTTCGCAACGACAAGGGCCGTTTCAACTCCCTTGAAATCAGTGACTTATCCGACAAAAATGGTTTCTGGAACTCGCTGACACCCGGCGACTTCGACAACGACGGCGACACGGATTACATAGCAGGCAACCTCGGCCAGAACAGCCTGCTGCGGGCCAGCCCCGAGCGGCCGGTGCGAATGTATGCGGGTGATTTCGACAACAACGGCTTTTACGATGCTTTTACATCGGTCTACTTCAAAAACCCCAAAGGCCGCTACGACGAGTATCCGTATTTTGGCTGGGACGATATGGTCCGGCAAATGATCGGGATAAAAAAACGCTACGTGAAATATGGTGCTTTCGGACAGGCAACCATGAGCGACATCCTCACCGACGACGAGCGTAACCAGGCCCTGAAACTATCAGTAACCCATTGCCAAAGCAGCTACGTCGAAAACCTCGGCAACGGCCGGTTTGCCATCAGCCCGCTGCCTATGGCCGCCCAGACATCCCCCGTTTTCGGCACGTTGGCGCAGGATGTGGATGGCGACGGGAACTTAGACGCCGTGCTGGTGGGCAACGACTACGGCAGCGACTTAGTGGCCGGGCGGATGGATGCCTTCAACGGGCTGGTGCTCAAAGGCGACGGCAAAGGCCATTTCACCCCGCTGACGATGCAACAGAGCGGCTTTTATGTGCCGGGCAACGCCAAAGCACTCGTTAGCTGGCCCAACGCGCAGGGGAAATGCCAGCTGACAGCATCGGAAAATCGCGGACCGCTGCGGGTATTTACCGTTCGGGCTGCGCAAACGTTTATGCCAGTCGATGCCCGGACGATAGCGGTGCATGTCCGGTTGAAAAACGGGCGTATCCGGCGGCAGGAGGTACCGTTTGGCCAATCTTTCTACGCGCAGTCGGCGCG
>JAYVAP010000752.1:0-7379 GCA_043750915.1 Spirosoma sp.
GGAATGTATTCGGGTGTCCAGTCTTTCAAATACACCGAGCCAATGCTGGTTTCCACTTCGGTGGGGTATCCTAAGCCGAGCACCCGGAAGGGCACGTCCATGATGTGGCAGCCAATGTCGCCCAGCGCACCGGCACCAAAGTTCCACCAGCCGCGCCATTTGAAGGGGTGGTAGGCAGGGGTGTAGCCTACTTTCTGGGCTGGCCCAATCCAGGAATCCCAGTCCAGATCGGCGGGCACCGTGGCTGCACCCTGCGGCACGGGAATACCCTGCGGCCACACGGGGCGGTTGGTCCAAAGGTTAATGGTATGCACCTGGCCGAGCAGCCCTTTGTCGAACCACTCAACCATCTGCTTTTGCTGCGGATTGGATGATCCCTGGTTGCCCATCTGGGTGACGGCTTTGTATTTGCGGGCGGCTTCGGTGAGCATCCGCGCTTCGTAGATGTTGTGGGTCAGTGGTTTTTGCACGTACACGTGCTTGCCCCGCTGCATGGCCGCCATGGCCACCACGGCGTGCGTATGATCGGCGGTGGAAACGGTGACGGCATCCATGTTTTTGGCTTCCTTGTCGAACATCTCGCGGAAATCCTTGTAGCGTTTAGCGGTGGGGTGCCGCTCAAAGTTTTTCTTTACCTCGTCGCGGCCCCAGTCCACATCGCAGAGGGCCACAATGTTATTGGCCCCCTTGTTAAAGGCATTGTTGATGTCTGAAAAGCCTTTGCCAGCCACGCCCACGCCCGCAATATTGAGTTTGTCGCTTGGGGCAACAAAGCCCCGCCCCAGCACATGGCGCGGCACAATGAAAAAACTGGTTGCCGCCAGGGCACCAGCCTGAATAAACTGCCGACGGGTGGTGTTCACATCGGGCGTTGCGTTATCTGTTTTATTCATCAGAAGAAGAAATCAGGTGTTTTACGGCTATAAGTCCCCACCACAAAAAATTTACCCGGCAGGCGGGGTATTTCCCCTGCCCCTATGCCCGTTACCTTTGCCCCACCCTACATAACTTTATTATGAAAAAACTCTTGCTGCTGTTGCTAACGAGTTGTTCGGCCCTGGCCCAGTCGATACCGCCGATGCCTGCCCTGATTCCGGCTCCCCAAACGTTCGAACCCGGCAAAGGGGTCTTTGTCATTACCCCCACAACCCGGCTCAATGTGATGACACCCGTGGCCTCAGTGCGCCGGATGGTGCTCGACAACCTGCCCGGTTTGCAGCTCAGCGATGCCCCCCGCTCCCTCAAAGCCATTACGGTGCGGCTGGCCCCGGTGGCGGGCGTTGGGCCGGAGGGCTACGACCTAAGGGTGTCGCCGGCTGGTATCGTGCTCACCGCCCCGCAGGCCGCCGGTCTTTTTTATGGCCTGCAAACGCTGCGGCAGTTGCTGCCGGCCGCCGGGAAAACGGTTGCCGGTTCGCTGGTGCGGTCGCTCCATGTGCGGGATCAGCCGCGTTTTGGGTGGCGCGGGCTGATGCTCGATGTGAGTCGGCATTTTTTTGATAAGGCGTTTGTGAAGCGTTTTATCGATCAGATGGCGCAGTATAAGTACAACGTGTTTCACTGGCACCTGACCGACGATCAGGGCTGGCGTATCGAAATAAAAAGCCTGCCCCGCCTGACGCAGGTGGGTGCCTGGCGCGTTCCCCGCACGGGTCGCTGGTGGGATATCGAAAACCCGCAACCGGGCGAAAATCCTGCCTACGGCGGCTACTACACCCAGGACGACATTCGGGAAATTGTTGCCTATGCCAGCGCACGCCATATTCTGGTGGTGCCCGAAATTGACATGCCCGGCCACATGATGGCAGCCATTGCCGCCTACCCAAACCTGACCTGCGGCAACAAACCCGCCGTGGTAGCACCCAACGGCAAATTCTACAAAATAGAAGACAACAACCTAAATCCCTGCGAAGACAGTACGTATCTGTTTGTGGACAAGGTATTTACGGAAGTGGCAGCTTTGTTTCCCGGCCCCTACATTCACGTGGGGGGCGACGAAGCCTACAAAGGATTCTGGGCGCAGTGCGAATCCTGCAAACCCCTGATGACGGCCAAAGGCCTGAAAAACGTGGAAGAACTGCAAAGTTATTTTATCAAACGGGTGGAGAAAATTGTGCAGTCGAAAGGGAAAAAACTTATTGGCTGGGACGAGATTCTGGAGGGTGGACTGGCCCCCGATGCCACCGTAATGAGCTGGCGCGGCATGAAAGGCGGCATCGAAGCGGCCCGGCAAGGCCATCCCGTTATTATGACCCCTTTTCAGCACTGCTACCTGGATTTGTACCAGGGCGAACCGTCGGCCGAGCCGAGCACCTATAACATGTGCCGGCTCAGCAGTTCCTATGCGTTTGAACCGGTTCCGGATAGCGTACGGGCCGAGCTGATTCTGGGCGGGCAGGGCAACCTCTGGACCGAGTCGGTGCCCAGCACCCGCCACGCTGAGTACATGACCTGGCCGCGTGCTTTTGCACTGGCCGAGGTATTGTGGTCGCCCAAAGAACGGCGCAACTGGCCCGATTTTATGAACCGCGTAGAAAGCCATTTCCGGCGGTTCGATGCGCTGGGGGTCAATTACGCCCGCAGCGTGTATAACCCGATTCTTACCATAAAACGCCCGCCAATTGGCTTTTTAGAAGTTTTCCTGAGCCACGAACTACCCGACGTTTTTTTGTACTACACCACCGATAATACCCTGCCCGACGACCGTTCGCCCCTGTATACTAAACCACTTCTGATGCCCAAAGGGGCCGACCGTGTGAAGGTTATGGCCTATCGCAACGGTAAACCCCTGGGCCGACTGATAGAATTGACGGTGGCCGAGATGGAGAAGCGCCTGAAATGAGCGGGAAACGTTGCGCCCGAAATAAGCCAGCGACTCTAAACAGCCAGGCTCGTTTCGGGTTTCTCAGGCGTGGGGTAACCAAAACCTGACTTGCCAACCCGCCCACAGCCCAACCCAACCGTTATGCGCAACTACCAGCTCCGCCGACTCTTCGACCAGCCCATTCTGAAAACCAGCGATGTTAAACCCGCCACTGAGGGCTTCGAGGTGCTGGGTGCTTTCAACCCGGCGGCCTGTTTGGTCAACGGCGAGGTTATCCTGCTGCTGCGCGTGGCCGAAGCCCCCAGGGCCGAGAAAGGGTTTATAGCCGTGCCGCTGATTACCGAAGAAGAGGGCGTTCCGACGCTGACCGTCAAACATTTTGCCGAGCCGGACGGCCCATACGATCCGCGCGTTATTACCAGGCAGGGCAAGCAGTACCTGACATCGCTGAGCCACCTGCGCGTGGCCCGCAGCACCGACGGCGTTCACTTTATCATCGATGAAAAGCCGTTTCTTTTTCCGGCCCGCCCCGACGAGGCTTACGGCATTGAAGATGCCCGGATCACGTTCTTAGACGGCAAATACTGGATCACCTATACGGCCGTATCCGAGCATGGGCCGGGTGTGGGGCTGGCCGTTACCACCAATTTTAAAACCGTGGAGCGCGTGGGCATGATTTTGCCACCGCCCAACAAAGACGTAGCCCTGTTCCCCCAAAAAGTCAATGGCAAGTACCTGCTGTTGCACCGACCCATGGTGTCGGACATTGGCAAACCGTCGGTCTGGCTGGCCGAATCAACGGATGGCATTCACTGGGGAAACCACCGGTTTGTGTTTGGCGGGCGCGGCCTGACTAACCCGGCGTTTGCCTGGGAGGGGGGCAAAATCGGCGCCGGGCCGGCGCCCATGCTGACCGACGAAGGCTGGCTGGTTTGCTACCACGGTGCCGACGAAACCCACGCCTACGCGCTGGCACTGGCCCTGCTCGACAAAGACGACCCGTCCATTGTGCTCGACCGCTCCGAGGTGCCGCTGCTAACGCCCGACCTGCCCTGGGAGCGCGAAGGCTTTTTCCCGAACGTCGTTTTCTCAAACGGCTGGATTCGCTGGCCCGAATCAGGCAAAATCTGGGTTTATTACGGCGCGGCCGACTCGGGCGTGGGGCTGGCGGAGCTGGTGAGGGCATAAGTCGAAACAGGCAGGCGGCAATGCGCCGGAGAAATGCGGTCAAACGCTTTCTCTCCGGCGCATTGCCGCCCCACAAGGAGTCGTATTTTCCTACTGCCCCGCCACCGCGTCGTCTGCCACGTCGCCCTTCAGATACAGCACCGTTGTGCCACCCTCGGCGTTGGACTCAACCGTCACGCTTTTGTTGAAAACACCCGATGCAGCCGCGTTGAAAGTGGCTTTGATGCTTCCCGACTGACCGGGCAGAACGGGTGTTTTGGTATAGTCGACACCGGTGCAGCCGCACGAACCACTGGCGCGGCTGATAATCAGTGGTAGTTCGCCCGTATTACTGAAGGTGAACTCGGCCGTAACGGGTTTGCTCCGGGCAATGCGTCCGAAATCGTGGGTGGTTTTGCCCCATTTAAACAGGGCCGACGGGATGGTCATGGCCATCGAAGCCAGCAAAAAAATCAGCGAAGTACCGAGACAAATGCGTTTCATAAAAACAGAATTTAGAAAGATGAAAAAAACAAACGCTCACCCGAGCGACCCTGCAAACCTACAGTCTCTTTTAGTGCCCCGTTGTTAATGGGTAGCCAACGATTGTTAATGAGTTGTTAAGGCAGGCGCAACGGGCTGACTAAGCATTGAGCAAGTGCCCGAATATGGCGTACTTTGGGGTCTGCGCTATGGTTCCGCGTCTTTTTCATCTGGCTCAACTGCCCATGCCATGACCCGTCTCCGCCTGCTGATTGTTTTGTCTGTACTGAGTATTGTCGGTATTCTGGTGGTCCAGGCCATATGGGTGCATAAAGCTTATACCCTCCGCGACCGGCAGTTCCGGCAGTCGGCGTTTATTGCGCTTCAGGATGTGGCCGACGCAGTAGCCCAACTGAACCGGTTTACGGTTAAGCGTTATGCCGTTACGCAACTCTCGACCGACTATTTCATTGTCAATACCGATGCGCCCATCGACCCTGTCACGCTCGAAACCTTTATTCAGAACTCGCTGAAGCAGCACCACCTGATCACCGATTTTGAGTATGGCATTTACAATTGCGAGACCGACCGGATGGTCTACGGGGCCTATGTCAGCACGGGGGCAGAAGCCGTTACCAAAACCAGGAGCCTGCCCAAATTTCCGCGTTATACCTATTACTTTGGCATTCGGTTTCCCAACCAGTCTGGGTTTGTAGCCGGGCAACTGAGCGGGTGGGTATGGTCGACGGGGGGCGTGTTGCTGGTCGTTGGTTTCTTTGGGTATACCCTGATGGTGGTGCTGAAACAGCGTCGGCTCACAGAATTGCAACGCGATTTTATCAATACCATCACCCACGAACTGCAAACCCCCGTTGCCACCATTCGGGTGGCTGCGGATGTGCTGGGGTCTGAATCCATTGCCCGGCAGCCCGACCGGCTCCGGCAGTATGCCCGGGTGCTGAGCGAGGAGAGCAGCCGGCTGCAACGCCAAATCGACAGCGTGCTGCAACTGGCACGGGCTACCCACCAACAGCGTGGGCGCAGCGGTTTTGCGCTCGACAGGACGACCGTCGATCTGCACGAGATTATGCACGCAGCGGCCCACGCGTTTGGCCCGCGTGTGGTGCTGAATTTTACCGCTCCCTGCCCAACCTGTTATGCCGACCGTTACCACCTCGAAACGGCGCTCAACAACCTCATCGACAATGCCATCAAATACAGCCCGGCCCCATTGCCCGTTGTGTTGAGCACCCGGCAGGTAGCCGGTCGGCTGGAGTGGTCGGTGCAGGACAGCGGCATTGGCATTGCGCCGACGTATCAGAAAGCTGTTTTTCAACAGTTTTTTCGCGTACCTGCCACGCAGCAGGCCCAGCCCGTGAATGGTTTCGGGCTGGGTTTGTACTATGTATGGCAGGTGGTGCGAGCACACAATTGGCAACTCACCCTCAGCAGCGAGCCGGGCCAGGGCAGTATATTCTCGATTTGTTTGCGGGCCACCTAAAAGGGTCCGGATATCTGTTCACTGCGTTTGCTTTCTCTTTGTATACCGTGATACCTGCCCGCATTTTGCTTGTTGAGGACGATGTTAACCTGGGTTTCGTTATTCGTGATACCCTGGAAAATGTACCCTTTTTGGTTACCCACTGCGCCACCGGAGCCGATGCCTGGGATGCCTTTCAACGGGATGGTTTCGACCTGTGCCTGCTCGATGTGATGCTGCAGCCACCGCCCGCCAGCACTACCGACGGTTTTGCGCTGGCCCGGCAGATCAGAACCGTCGATGCCAATATCCCCATTCTGTTTCTGAGTGCGCTGGCCGACAAGGACAACCGCCTGCAGGGGCTGCGGCTCGGTGCCGACGACTACCTGACCAAGCCGTTTAGCATTGAAGAGCTGATTCTGAAAATCAAGGTATTTCTGCGCCGGTCGCCTGCCCATACTACGCCCTTGCCACCACCCGACGCGGGCGTACTGGTGCTCGACCGGCACAACTTAGTGCTGGCAGTGAATGGCCAGCTGCAGACCCTCACTCACCGCGAAGCCGATGTGCTGGCTTATCTCCTCGACCGGCCCAATGTGTTGGTCCGGCGCGACGAACTCCTGCGGGCCGTTTGGGGCGACAATGATTATTTTATGGGCCGCAGTCTCGACGTGTTTATCTCGCGGCTCCGCAAACGGCTTGCCAACGCACCAACTGTTCGCATCGAAAATGTTCATGGTGTGGGCTTCGTATGGCGGCAGTAGCTGATCTTGTTTTCTGGCTTTATAAGCAACTGCCTGAGACAGCAAGCGTTGGATTGCGCAAGTCTCCAAGCTAAATCCCAATCTCATGAAAAACGGCGTACTCCTTGTTTTTGCCCTCCTCACGATTGGTAAAACTTTGGCCCAAACACCGGTCAAAACCGTTGTCAGCCGTCTGTAAATCTTCGACCTGGCCACCGGCAAACGGCGCATAGTCTGGCAGGACAGCGTCCGGTTCGAAGCACCCAACTGGACCAAAGACCGTCGGTATCTGATTGTTAATCAGGTAGGACAACTCTATAAAGTTGCCGTGACCAACGGGGCCAAAACAATTATCCCGACTGGCTCGGCCACCGCCTGCAACAATGACCACGGCCTGACCCCCGATGGTCAGACGGTTATTATCAGCCACAATGCCGACGACGCTGCCCGTCGTCGAAACCACACCGTATCCAACATCTTTACGGTGCCACTGGCGGGTGGTGAGCCAACCCGCATCACGGTGCGGGGACCATCGTACTGGCACGGAGTCCCGCCCGACGGCAAAACGCTGGCCTTTGTTGGCGAACGGCTGGTGGGATCGCCCGCTGTGGCAGATTTCGATATTTATTCCACTCCTATCACGGGTGGCCCTGCCGAAACACGCCTGATCACCTCGCCCGGC
>JAYVAP010000753.1:0-8427 GCA_043750915.1 Spirosoma sp.
ACGAAGACCTCGCCCCGTGGTATACCTACGTGGAAGGGTTTGCCGGTATTTCGGGCAACAAAGACGGGCTCGACGTGCTGCCGGATGGCAACTTCCTGCCGCCCATGGCCTTGAACTGCGTGGAGAAAGAAGTGAAAACCCGCATCGAAAAATCGTTTGCCGGGCGCAAACTCACCATTGGTCGGGCTGCCCACCTGACCGTTCCTAAACAGCAGCACTACGATCTGGGCCGGGCTGCCTGCCAGTTCCGAAACCAGTGTATGCGCGGTTGCCCCTACGGTGCTTACTTCAGCACCCAGTCGGCTACACTGCCCGCAGCCATGAAAACCGGTCGGCTAACGCTCCGCCCCGACTCCATCGTGTCGGAGGTTATATATGATGCCAAAAAAGGCAAAGCCACCGGCGTTCGGATCATTGACCAGAATACCAAAGAAGTGCGCGAATACTTTGCCCGCGTCATTTTTATGAACGCGTCGGCTTTTGCCAGCACGTCTATCCTGATGAACTCCAAATCGAGCCGTTTCCCGAACGGAATGGGCAACGACTCCGATCAACTGGGCCGCAACATCATGGATCACCACCTGGCCGTGGGGGCTTATGGTACCTTCGAGGGCATGGACGACCAGTATTATTACGGTCGGCGGGCTAACGGGGTTTATGTGCCGCGCTACCGGAACTGGGCGGGCGACAAGCGCGACTACGTCCGTGGCTTTGGCTACCAGGGCGGTGCCGGGCGTGGAGGCTGGAACCGGGGTAATGGCATGGAAGGTTTCGGGGCCGATTTCAAGGAAAGCCTGACCAAACCGGGTCCATGGACAATGGGTCTGGGCGGATTTGGTGAGATGATTGCTGATCCCAACAACCGCATGACCCTCTCCAGCCAGAAAGACAAGTGGGGTTTGCCCGTGATCGAGTTCGACGCAGCCTACGGCGAGAACGAGAAAAAAATGCGGAAAGACATGATGAACGATGCCGCCGAGATGCTCGAAGCCGCCGGTTTGAAAAACGTGGGTACCTATAATGACGAGTCGAAGAACCCAGGCATCGGCATCCACGAAATGGGCACCGCCCGCATGGGACGCGATCCGAAAACGTCGGTTCTGAACGCACATAGCCAGATTCACGCCGTTAAAAACGTTTTCAATACCGATGGGGCCTGTATGACATCGGCCTCCTGTGTGAACCCCTCATTGACCTACATGGCCCTGACCGCCCGCGCGGCCGATTTTGCCGTGAAAGAGATGAAAAAAGGCAACCTTTGAAAAAAATTGTCAGTTACTGACTAACCCAAAAAACAGGCTTCTTCACCAAAGAGACCTGTTTTTTTTGGTTATCCCATCCCTGATAACGAGGTTGGACGAGTTGTTTCGTTGAACAAATAAACAATTCTATGGGAATGGTGTTTTTTGTAGAGAGTCAAGTAATTGATAAACAAACAACTCAACTATGAAAAAAGTAATGATCCTGGGCTGGATGCTGGTAGCTGGCATGACCCTGAACGCAAACGCACAAACAACCAACTCGGGTTCGACGGGTACAACCGGCACGGGCACGACTGGCACCGGTACAACCGGCACGGGTACGACTGGCACCGGTACCACGAACTCAGGCACGATGGGCACGGGAACGATGAATGACGGCACAACGGGCACTGGCACAACGAACCCAGGCACAACGGGTACTGGCACGACGAACTCAGGCACGATGGGTACCGGCACAACGGGTACTGGCACGACGGGTTCGGGTACGTATCAGTCGCAGCCCCAAACCGGCACGACGGGTACTACCACAACGGGTTCAGGCACGATGGATTCGGGTACGATGCCCTCGGGAACCACAACCGACAAAAAAGATTCTATGAGCACAACCGACCGGAAAAGTAATGGCTCGACTGGTAACAACAGCCGCCGGACGAAGAGCAAATCATCGCGGTCGTCAACCACAACCACGCCCCCGAAGAATTAAGTAGCTGATTTTTAGTTTAAAAGAGCCGGGTATCGCCTTTTACGGAGGCTGATGCCCGGCTCTTTTTGTCTCTTCGGAACCACATTAGGGAATTCGTTGCTACAGAACAGCCAAACCAGACTACAGCTATAGTCTGGCATGATTTGTGATAAAAAACTTGTTGCAATTGATTTGTTACCGAAGCTGCTGATTTGGTGCAAAATTGTTTGTGAAAAATGGCTTTGCTGAACATAAAGCGTACATATATCAGCTCTACGGCAACAAAAAACACGACTGGCATGATATTGGTCATAGTAGTCAAAAATCTGCGTGTATTCCATGAAAAAAAGGCAATCAAACAAGTTTATGAAAATAGGCAATTGGTTGCTGATCTGGGCATTGGCAACCGGGTGGGCTGTGGCAGCTGTGCCATCATCCGCCGATTCGTGCCAGCATCCAGCCCCGCCCGTCATCGTTGGATCGGCGCATAGTAGTTGTCGATTTGAAACGATTGTGCTCAGTGCTACCGGGTGTGCTGGCACCATTATCTGGTCGAACGGCGAAACGGGCGACAAAATCACCATTCGCCCGCAGAAAACAACCACCTACACCGCCATTTGCCGGGCTGGTCAGGGATGCATCAGTTGCTTTGCCGACGGTTGGAAAATAACGGTCACCACGCCCCCCGCCCCCGTTGTTACGGCTTCGGCTAAGCTCATCTGCCCGGGCGATCCTGTTACCCTCACTGCCGCTAACTGTGCCGGAACCGTACGCTGGTCGTCCCAGGGTACCGATGCTGTGGTTACTGGCTCTTTTTGGACCACCCGCCCGCAGCAATCTTCGACTTATCAGGCAACCTGCCAGCAAAACGCCTGTGTCAGCAATCCGTCCATGGTCGTACAGGTTCAGACGGCAACGCCGGCAATACCCGTTATTATGGCCGACCGGCAGGATATCTGCGCCGGGCAGGCCGTTCGACTAATGGCTTCGGGCTGTGCGGGCACGGTTCGCTGGTCGGATGGGGCTGATGGATTGTCGCGTACGGTGGTGCCCGGCACGGTAGTGCCCGGTCAGCGCGTAACCTACCAGGCTGTTTGCCGGGTTGGCACGTGCCAAAGCGATAGTTCGGGCGGGGTGTCGGTTCGGGTTCGGCTGGCCGCACAAAGCCAAACCGGCGTAACAACGCTGACCAACCAATGTCCCTTTCAAACGGCTGATCTATCGCAAACGATCACCCAAAATCAGGGTATTACCTCAGCCAGTCACCAGTACGAATTTCGGATGGTGTCTTCATTGAGCAGCCCTCCCGTGCGGTCGCCGGGTGCGGTCACGGCGGGCACCTATTACGTTTTTGGGCGCAGTACGGACGGCTGCTACACCACCCCTGCCGTGGTAGCAGTTGTTATCAAGGCGTGCAAAAACGCCATTCCACCCTGCCTGAGCAATCCGGCCACGCTGGTTGCCCAACTCGACAGCCTTAACTGGACCACCGGCGTTGTGCGGTTGCGGGGGCAGCTGGGCGGTTCGGCAGAGGAAGCCACCTGGCAAAGCAGTGGCGATGGATTGTTTGCCGATGCGGGCGTGAATGCCCGTTACCTGCTGTCGGAAAATGATCGGCAGCGGGGCGAAGCCCTGTTTACGCTCACCACGCCCGACCCCGATGGGGCCGGGCCCTGCGTAGGGGCATCGGCACAGGTTGCGGCAGTAGTACCCGCCAAATCGGGCGAAGGTATTGGCCTGAGCATGAACGCGGCCGAACCCGCCTGGGTAACCGAAAAAGGGAGTCGTCTGATCGAACTGACCTATCAACTGACCGCCGTGAATATGGGCAAAAATCCGCTCACTGGCGTGCGCGTGGCCAATAACTTAGATGCTGCTTTTTCGACGGTGGGCGCTCGGTTGCGGTCGGTACGGGTCTGGGCCGACAGCAATCTGGTGGTGAATTCGGCTTATAGCGGGCAAGGTGCCGACACGATGCTCGTTTTGCCGGGCCGGTTGCCCATTGCCGGACGCAGTCGCATTGGGCTGTCGGTTCGGGTAGATGTTAGCCAGGCCAACACGCTGATGTTGCTGAACCGGGCGGTCATGGAAGCCGTGGATGTGAACGGCCTGCGGCTGCGCGATACCTCTACCGACGGGGCCAACGCCGACCCGGACGGCAACGGGGTTGCCACCGACAACAGTGAACCAACCCGCGTGACGCTCCAGTTGGCAGCTGCCGAAACGGACGAAACGGTTTTTATTCCGGAGGGATTTTCCCCGAACAACGATGGCATCAACGACCGGTTTGTAATTCGGTACGTACCGGCTGGCGTGGTGGTTCATCTCGAAATTTTCAACCGCTGGGGCCACTCTGTATACCAAAACAATCCGTATAAAAACGACTGGGACGGCACCGCCAACCGGGGCATCGGTGTTGGCAGCGGGCTTGGCCAGGGGTTACCCGACGGAACCTATTTTTATCAGGTTCGGCTGAGTGATGGCCGCGTATTCAGCCGGTTTTTAACGTTAAATCGATAGCAGCAGCATCCGTTGTAAGTAATTGCATCAGGCGGGTAACCCGGCCAACAGGCGCAACAATAATGTTAAAAGATAAGTACGGCGAAAGCCTGAAACAGCGGTAAGCATGAGACCAAGGTGTAGAAACTGGATAACGCAACTACTGGGCGTATTACTGTGGCTGAGTGGCCAGATGGCTTCGGCACAGGTCGATTCGCTGTTCCGACAGGCCGACCGATTGCTGACCTACAAAGCCTATGGCCGGGCCATCGATGCCTATACGCAGCTGCTCGCGGAGCCGCCCAATAAACTCACTACCGATCAGGAAGCGATGGTGCAGTCGCAGTTGGCCTATGCCTACAGGCAGGTGGGCGACGGTGTCAAGGCCGAACGGTTCTACCGCGAATCGTTGATGAAAAACCCTGCCGAAAACCCGCAGATGACGCTGAACTTTGCCCAGACGCTGGCCGGTAACGGCAAGTTCCAGGAAGCCCAGCAGCACTACGAACGTTATGTGCAACAAAAAGACAAAGTGGCTCTGCAACGCCAGTCGGCAGGCCCGATTGCATCGGCAGTGCCCGGAAGAGGTCCCAACGGTGCCGGGCAGTATCGGTTAGAATATCTGGCCCTGAACACACCGGGCGAGGAGTTCAGCCCGGCTTTTTTTCAGGATGGCCTGGTCTATCTATCGGGCAGCAAAGGCGGGTCGGCCATTGAAACCTCGGGACGGGGGGGCGGCTCGGGTTACCTCGATTTGTTTTATGCCCCCAACCGAAACAACCTCAGCGTGGCGGGTACCATCAATGCCAACGGTACCACCACGCGGGTCGATCCCCCCGGAGGCAAGACCGGGCGGCAGGTGGGTGCGGATGACTACAGCCGCCCCACGGCCAACGACTCGCAGACAGTGCCGAATTTTACCCAGAGCGTTACTATTGGCGATGGATTGGGCTACCGGAAACAGGCGGGCAGTGCCGGGCAACGTTTTAGCGATGCCCTCAACTCGCGATATCACGAAGGACCGGTAACCTTCTCGCGGGATGGATCGCGCATTATTTTTACCCGCAACAACTCCAGCGAAGGCCGCGCCAGCCAGAGTGCCGAAGGGGTCACAAAACTCAAATTATACAGTGCCCGTCTGGAAAACGGCCTTTGGACCGATATTGCCGAACTGCCCTTTAACAGCGATGAGTATTCGGTGGGCCATCCGTCGTTGAGCCGCGACGATCAACTGCTGTATTTTGCCTCCGACATGCCGGGCGGATCGGGCGGTACCGACCTGTATGTGAGCCGTAACCAAAACGGTCGCTGGGGTAAGCCCACCAATTTGGGCCCGGATATCAACACGAAGGGAAGCGAATTCTTTCCATTTGTCGATGATGGTGGCAACCTGTATTTCGCCACCGATGGCCGAAAGGGGTTGGGTAAATTAGATGTGTTTTATGCCAATCTAAGCACAGCGGCCACTGGTCTGAAAGTGAAATCGATTGAGCATTTACCCGCACCCATCAACTCCACCGAGGACGATTTTGGCCTCATCGCCGACAGAGACCGGCGCGGGGGCTACCTCAGCAGCAGTCGGCGCAATGGCAACGACGACATTTATCGGTTTGTGCGCGAAGGCGCGGGTTTAGGGTGCCGCAACCTGACGCTCCGGGTCTATGACATCGGTTCCAGTGCCCCCATCGACAGTGCCAGCATCCTGATAAAAGCCATTGGCGAAGGACGGCCCGATCAGACGAAAATGACCGATGCAAACGGGTTTATCAGCCTGTGTCTCGATGGCGACAGCGATTTCCTGTTCCAGGCCAGCCGCGATGGCTATATCAACGGCATGATTGGTTTTACGACCCGCTTTCTGACCGACGACCAGCCCAGCCAGCTTGAGATGAGCCTGATGAAACCCATAATGATCGTCGACACGGTGGACACCGTGCCCGCAAAATCCGAAACCTCCCCCAGTTCCTTAGAAACGCGGTCGCGTGTTCGGGGTATAGTCATCAGCGAACGCTTCCGCCGACCCATCAAAGGCGTTACGGTACGGCTCCGCAATGAGTGCAACAAGAACCAGGTTGACTATGTCACCGGTGCTGACGGGCGTTATTCGTTCGACCTCGACGAAGGTTGCGATTATACCCTGATCGCGTCTAAACCAATGTTTGGCACCAATACAAACCAGATTAAATCACTGCCCAAACGATCTAAGCCCAACGTGCTTTCTGCCGATCTACGCATGATTGGCGTGGGCGATGTTGTTACCATTGACAACATTTATTATGACCTCGACCGGTCCAGCCTGCGTTCGGATGCCACGCGGGAATTGGATAAGCTGGTAGCCACCATGCGTAAATACCCATCGCTGATTACCGAAATCAGATCACACACCGATAGTCGGGGCGGTGCTGAGCAAAATAAACAATTGTCGGCCCGGCGTGCCAAAGCGGTGGCCGAATATTTAGCCTCGAAAGGCATTGGCCGCCAACGCATGACCACCGTGGGCATGGGCGAGTCGCAGCTGATCAATAACTGCACAGACGAGGTGATCTGCACCGAGGCCGAACACCAGCGAAATCGCCGGACAGAATTTCGGGTAATCGACATAAAATAACGGTCAGAACGTCATTTCAGCGCGTTTTCATAATCGGCCCACTCGTCGATGTCGGTCAGCGGGTCTAACAGCTGGGTGGTCAGACCATTTTTCTGGATGGCCCGTTCAGTCAGCTGGCGTAGTTCTGGCTGGCTCCAGGGCATATTCTCAAATAGAAACGGGTGTAACTCCTTCATGCCCAGTAAATAATAGCCGCCATCTGTGGCCGGGCCAATAACCACATCGGCATCGTTGAGGGCCATAAATGCCCGGTCGATATGGTCGGGCGTAATGGTTAAACAATCGCTGCCGATGATGACAACCCGGTGGCCACCCCGCTCAAACTGCTCTCCGAAGGCCGTCAACATGCGTTTTCCCAGGTCCCCGCCCGATTGCAACTCTTTCGCGTAGCCATTCCAGCCATCGTTGGGATTAATAAAGTCGCCATAATAAACAACCCGGTGGCAGGTCAGCTGGTGGGTAATTCCCTGCGTATAGTCAAGCAGGTGGGCATACACGCGGGCGGCCCGTTCAAGACCAACAGTTTGGGCAATGCGGGTTTTAACGGTGCCGGGCAGCGGGTTTTTAACGAAGATGATAAGCGTATTTTCGGGCATAGATGGGGTTGTCGGACCGCCCAAGCGGTGGTAACTTTGTGGCCCTGTCCGTTTGATGGGCAATGGAAACACACAATCAGAATCAATGAGCAAGCAAATTGTTTATACCGAACAGGCTCCTCTGCCCATCGGACCCTACAGCCAGGCGGTAAAAGCCAGCGTAGCGTCCACCACGAACATCCTCTACGTGTCGGGGCAGGTTGCCATCGACCTGGCCCCGCTGGGCGATATCCGGGCCGAAACGCAGGGTGTCATGAAAAACATTGGTGCCATTCTGCACGCTGCCGACATGGACTACAGCCACATTGTGAAAGCGAGCATTTTTGTTAAAGATATGAATGACTTTGCAGCCATCAACGAAGTGTACGGCCATTTTTTTGCCACTGACCCGCCCGCCCGCGAAACCGTCGAAGTAGCGCGGTTGCCCAAAGATGTGAACGTCGAAATTTCAGTAATTGCCATTCAATAAATCGAAGCCCAAACGGGCCTGTGCGCGCAAAAATGCCTGTGGCATCCTGTCCGCCTGCCTGCTGGCTTGTTTCCCGTTTCTTCATGTCAACACCCGTTCGTGTTCGGTTTGCGCCCAGTCCTACCGGCCCCCTGCATATTGGTGGGGTGCGCCCCGCGCTTTATAATTATTTGTTTGCCCGCAAGATGGGCGGGAAAATGATCCTGCGTATCGAAGATACCGACCAGAACCGGTTTGTGCCCGGTGCCGAAGCCTACATCCTCGATGCCCTCCGCTGGATTGGCATTGAGATCGACGAGGGCCAGGGAGTG
>JAYVAP010000754.1:0-2425 GCA_043750915.1 Spirosoma sp.
AGCAACAACGCAGCCAACTGCCCCATTGGAATGGTGCTTTTCCAACTCAGGTCGTCAATGTGGCTACCGGGCGTTTGGCGGAGCAACGACAACACTTGGCTTTCTTCTTCGGTAACATCAAGGGGGAGGGCCGGCGTTGCGGTGCGTGGATGGGGAGGGCCATTGCTTGTAGCGGGTGCATCCCAGCGCACGGCCTCAATCAAATCCTGAGGACGGGTATAAATCTGAGCTTTGTTCTCCCGTATTAGTTTGTTGCACCCCAACGAGAATGTCTGATTTAGTTGACCGGGTACGGCAAACACCTCGCGGTGATAATTATTGGCGTATTCAGCCGTGATGAGCGCACCTCCTTTAGCAGCCGCTTCCACCACCACAACCACATCGCTAAGGCCCGCAATAATACGGTTTCGGGCCGGAAACAAGCGGGCATCGGGTTTCACACCGGGCCGACTTTCGGTAAGCAGACCACCCAAAAACTGCATTTCCTGGGCCGTTTTCTGGTGTTGCGACGGATAAATAACATCCAACCCGCTGGCCATCACGGCAATAGTTGGTAAACCCGCCCCAACACTCGCCCGGTGCGCGGCAATGTCGATGCCGTAGGCAAGTCCGCTAATTATCGTAGCACCATACGGTTGCATGGCCTGTACAATCTCCTCCGTCACCCGCCGACCGTAGTCCGTGGCTTGTCGGGTGCCAACGATTCCAATGGTGCGGGGGGCGTTCAGGTTGCCTTCGCCGAGGTAATAAAGCAGGGCCGGGGCATCATAAAGCCCCCGAAGCCGAGCTGGAAAATCAGCATCTGTATAGAACAAAGCGCGGGCTTTCAGTTTCTCCAACCGATTTATAACCCGTTCAGCCTCAGTCAGTATGGCCGGTTGACGAATGGCACGGGCCGTTACATCGCCAATGCCGGGAATGCGCAGAAGTTTGGCCACGGGTGCGGCAAAAACGGCTTCGGGGCTACCACAATAACTAACAAGCTGACGAATCAATACATCGCCAACACCGGGAACAAGCGTTAACGCAATAGAATAAACGGACTGCATTCGTGAGTGGAGAATGAAATAAGCTGCAAAATACGGGCTTCGCTCACCAAACCCACTACCGAGGCCGCTGCCTCGTTGTATTTTGCATGAAGGTTAGCGTTATGCCCCCGGTTTCGGGCATAGGATAAAGCACTTTAATAAACGATGCCCGCGTTGTTTTGGGCAAATACACAAACCCCCGAACCGATTCGCCCGGCTGAATATACGTTCGGCGCAGGGCCAGTTCGCGCCACCGATACGACTCAAAATCATAGCGTTGCATCCGGTCGGCAAACATACCGTGGTCGATCACACGCTTGGCCTGAATCAGGTTATACACTCCATCGTGGGTAATCCGGTTGCGCACCCAACTTTCTCCACTCTGCCGACGCGACGACGAGGAGACATCGCTGGCAACAGCCGCCACCAACAGCACCGTATTGATAACTTTGGCGGTTTTCAGCCGCCGTTTTTCGCGGGCCACTTTATCCTTCATCAACTCTGTTTCGAGAGCCGGGTTTGCCGCCGTTCGGAACAGGGCAAGCGTCTGGTTTTGAGTTTCGCGGAGGGTATCTTCGTTGGCATCCAAAGCCACATACCGGAAGTGCGACGGGTCGAAATTAATGGCACGGCCCGACTTATTTTTGATCTCAATGTCCATCGCGAGGTACTCCATATCTTCGCGTTCAAACGAAGCCACCACCACCACGCTGTCTAATTCGCCCCGCGTCACCATGCGCCCGTCGATGTTGGCCACGTCGCCCGTAACGGGTGTTAGTTGCAAATAGGCTGTTTTGGAGGCCGCACAACCGCCCAAACTCAGGGCAGCGAATAAGAGTAAAGCGTCTGTTTTCATGGTGTTGGCGAGGTTATTAATGTTAATTATGGTTTGTTGTTTATGTTGAACAAAGCTACAATACCCAATCCAGATAACAAACTCCGGTCAAACCAATAGAAAACCGTTTGTCCGTATCTTTGCCCCATGAATACGACGCTCGCTCAACCAACTATAAATGCCACCGCACTGCCCGTTATGGAAGCCTTCTATACGCTTCAGGGCGAGGGCGCGCACAGCGGACGGGCCGCCTATTTTATCCGGCTCGGCGGTTGCGATGTGGGTTGCCATTGGTGCGACGTAAAAGAGTCGTGGGATATGAACGCCCATCCCCGTCTGACCATCGACAGCATTGTGAGCAAAGCCGTGGCCTATCCCGGACGATTGGCCGTTGTTACCGGAGGAGAACCGCTTATGCACAACCTCACAAGCCTGACTGCTGCCCTGCAAATGGCTGGCTTTCAAACCAATATCGAAACATCAGGCGTGTGTGAAACCGTAACGGGGAGTTGGGACCGGGTCTGTTTTTCCCCCAAAAAGTTTAAAAAACCGAACCCCGCTA
>JAYVAP010000755.1:0-2242 GCA_043750915.1 Spirosoma sp.
AAACGACGCTGCCCCGGCCCAGGCTCTGAACCCCCATCAGCAACGTATTTTTCAGCTTCGCCCTGGCGTTTTTGCCCGAAAACCCCGCCACGTAGTTATCTCCTTTCAAATACCCCACGTTCCAGCCCTCCTTCAAAAAGTCGAAGTTATAGGCGTTTTGCACCAGTGCATAGTAACCACCTGCCAGGCCAAAACCCAGCGGATGGCTCGCGTCGATGTTAACACGGTAGATGCTGCCGGGTGTCTCGTCCGAAATAGCCGTTCGCTCGCGGTCGGCATAGAGCTTGAGCGAGTCGGCGGGGTTGCCCTTTTTCTTGTCGTCATTTTTGTCTTTGTCGGTTTCTTTTTCCTTCAGATCGAAGCCATCTTTCCCGGCCAGAAACGCAGCCCCCCGCTCCATGGCAACGAGTTTGCCGCCTGCCTGCACCCAGGCCCGGATGGTGGCCAGGTTCTTGTCGGTCAGAAAACGACCGTAGTTATAGTTTGTGGGTAACACCAGCACGTCTAACTTGGTCCAGTCGACATTGCCCAGCGTATTGCCGTCGATGAGCGATACGGGATAGTTGAGTTCCTGATCGAAGTAGTGCCATACTTCGCCCACCGCCGGGGGCAGTGCTCCATCGCCCACCACCACACCCACGCGTGGAGCTTTCAGGGCCAGCACAAAATCGGACCCAAAGTCGGAGCCTTTCGTTACGAAACCCGTTTGCACCGGTGTCAACGGCAAATCAGCATCGGCCGCTGCCTGCCGAACGAGCCGGTCGAAACGGTCGCCCAACTGGTCGTTACCCGCTCTGGTAATGAGCAAAGTGCCCGACGGATACGTCTGGCCTGCCAGGTCGAACGATTTTTCGGCCACCCGCACCTTTATTTTCTGTTTCAGCAAAGCCGCCAGTAATTTTACCGATGGCATCGATTGCCAGCGGGCCAGGTAAGCGTAGGGGGAGGAAAGAGAAGAGGGGGAGGAAAGGGAAGAGGGGGAGGACAGGGAGGAGGGGGCGGGTGTCAGGCGCGTGGTCAGACCGTAGGTTTGCAGGCCAAAGGCGTAGGGCAGCGACCAGGCCGTGATGTCATACGTGGCCGAGTCTTCGAGCGTGGAATTGGGTTCAAACAGGATTTTTAACAGCGTCGATTTGGGCTGATAAGCACTGATAACCATATCCCCAGCCACTAATGACAGGGTTTTCTCCCGTTTCTGATTGGTGTAGTTGAACACCCCGCCCGCTGTTGCCGGCAGCGTTTGGGCGTTGCCCGCGTAGCCGTAGCTGATTTTGTTTCGGTCGAGGAGTTGCTGGAGGGCACGCATCCGCCCCGCATCGCCGTTGGCTTTGATCACGTAGCTTTTGTAGTTGCCAATGGGCGTGCTACGGGCCTTGTCGAAATAGGTACCAAAGGCATTCACGATGTCGGTCGACCGGTCGGCTACCGATTCGAGCGTGGCTATGCTGGCCGCTACGTGGTGGTCGATGCGCTGGCGAAGGGTGAGCGTGTCGCCGTCGACTTTTTCAATGGCCAGCCCCGCCCGCCCGCTGCCGCCTTGTTCGTAGGTCATGCCAATGGCCCCGTTATAGGTCGGGTAGGTGTCGCCGTAGCTGGGATAAAACAGGTCGAACCGCTCGCGGGTGTAGTATAGCCAGCCGTTTTTGTCGAAATAGCGGCTGCAATACTGGCCGATGGTCTGCTGAAAATCGCGCTGGAATTGGGTAATGTCTTCGTGGTAGGGCTTGGCCGATGGCGCAAAATAATACGGGCTTTCAACCCCCATCTCGTGAAAATCGCCGTGCAGATGGGGCATCCACTGCTGGTAGAGTGCCATGCGCTGCTGCGTAATTTCCTGTGTTTGCCAGGCCCAGTCGCGGTTTAGGTCAAAATTATAATGGTTGGACCTGCCGCCTGGCCAGGGTTCTGCATGTTCGCGTGAGGCAGGGTCGGGATTAAAATCTTTTCCCACAACGCTATTGAACCAATTAACATACCTGTCGCGGCCATCAGGATTGATGCAGGGATCCATCACCACCACTGTATTTTTCAGCCATTCTTTGGTTTGGGTATTAGTTGGATCCACTAACGCATATAAAGTAAGCAGAGCAGCTTCAGAAGATGAAGTTTCATTACCATGTACATTATAACTTAACCAAACAATACCTCGGTTACAAAGTGGGTAGCCGGTATACCCGTCACCATAAAATAGTGGAGTATTTTAAAGCGGTGGCACAGGCTAAACCGGATATAGTGAAATTGG
>JAYVAP010000756.1:0-3326 GCA_043750915.1 Spirosoma sp.
GTCAGCAGCCGGGGGGCATAGACCCTGATTTTAACGGCATCGTTGAAGTAAAGCGTCAGCCCCACAATTAGCCCCAGCCCCACCTGCCCCACCACCTTAAACTTGCCCTGAAGCCCTTCCTTATTTTTCTTAAATACTTTGATATAGTCGTCTATGAATCCAATCATGCCCGTCCAGAGGGTCGATACGAGGGCCAGAATGACGTAGACGTTGGATAATTTGGCAAACAGCAGGGTTGGAATCAGCAGCGATGCCAGGATAATGAAACCGCCCATCGTAGGTGTACCGCGCTTTTGCATTTGCCCCGCCAAACCCAGGTCGCGGATGGATTCGCCGATCTGAAGATTGCGCAGCGTGTCGATAATGCGCCGACCGAAAATAGCCGCCACCAGCAGTGACGTTACCACGGCCCCAAGTGCCCGAAATGAGATATACTGAAAAACCCCCGCACCGGGAAAGTTGTAGCGTTCGTCGAGAAATCGAAAAAAATAATAGAGCATTTATCGGCCTAATGAAGGCAAGTAATGTGAAAAAAGGAGCACCGTGAAAGCGTATTATTACAAAAGTATTCAGTCGCCGACTATTTCGCTATTTAAAAAACAGGACCGGCCATTTAGCTGCGGTTTTGTTCGTGTTTCAAAAATTCGTCGCGCAGGATGGCCCGGTCGTCAAAGTCAGATTTCACGCCCGCAACGTCCTGATAGGTTTCGTGTCCTTTGCCCGCCACCAGCACCACATCGTTGGGCTGGGCCAGCAAAACGGCCTGCCGGATGGCCTCCCGCCGGTCTTCGATCACCCGTACTTTTTTCAAATCCACGGGTGACACCCCGGCCCGCATCTGCGCCAGAATTGTCATTGGGTCTTCGTGGCGGGGATTGTCGGAGGTCAGAATTACGTGGTGGCTAAACCGACACGCAATATCGGCCATAATGGGTCGCTTGGCCGCATCGCGATTACCCCCGCAGCCCACCACCGTAATGATCCGGGGCATCCGGTCATGTTCGTCGGCCTGCCGCAGCCCGTCAATGGTTTCGAGCACGTTTTGCAGGGCATCGGGCGTGTGGGCATAATCGACAATACCCACAATTTTTCGGCTCGAAACGACCTGCTCAAACCGGCCCGGCGGGGGCATAATGCCCGACAGCAGCGTGAGCACCTCGGCGGGGTCTTCGCCCAGCAGCACGGCAGTCCCATAAACGCTCAGCAGGTTGTAGGCGTTGAAGCGGCCAATGAGTTTGAACCACACGTCCTGATTGTCGATGAGCATGTTCAACCCGAACAAACTATCGGCAATGACCTTGCCTTTGAAGGTCGCCAGTGTTTGCAGCGCGTATGTTTCCCGGCGGGCAACGGTGTTCTGCAACATCACCAGCCCGCGTTTGTCGTCTGCGTTGGTCAGGGCGAAGGCGGATGCGGGCAGCTGGTCGAAGAATCCTTTTTTAGCCCGGATGTAGTTGTCGAACGTACCGTGGAAATCGAGGTGGTCGTGGGAGATGTTGGTAAAAATAGCCCCCCGGAAGGTCAGACCCGCAATGCGTTCCTGCACCACCGCGTGCGAGCTAACTTCCATAAACACGTGCGTGCAGCCGTAGGCCAGCATCCGGGTCAGCAGTTGATTGGTGGTGATGGCATCGGGCGTGGTGTGGGTGGCCATAATCACCTGATCGTCAATTTGGTTTTGCACCGTCGAGAGCAGCCCGCAGCGGTAGCCCAGTGCCCGAAACAGCCCAAACAGCAACGTGGCAACGGAGGTTTTGCCATTGGTGCCCGTTACGCCCACCAGCGTAAGCTTTTGCGAAGGCTGCCCAAAAAAAGTGGCACTTACCAGCCCCAAAGCCCGCGCCGAATCCTGCACCTGCACGTAGGCCACTGCCCCGTTGAGGGTGGTGGGTAGTTCTTCACACAAAACAGCCCACGCCCCATTCCGAACGGCGGTTTCGATGTGGGCGTGGCCATCCGTAACGGTGCCGCGCAGGGCCACAAACAAACTGCCGGGGCCAGCCGTGCGCGAGTCCATAGTCAGGTCCGTGATGTCGGTATCCATACTGCCCGATGTGGCCAGGAGCGGAATTTTATAGAGAAGGTCTTTAAGTTGCATACGAATTAAGCAGGATGAGGGGCTGATTGGGGGCGGCCTGATTTGTTAGGCGGCCAGTCTTTGGGATGCAAAAAAACGGGTTGCGGGTGGTTTTAACTAATTTTCTGGTCGTATCCGACCCATTGGTGGTCCTGTAATTTTTTAATAACACCACTGTTTATTAGCCCTGCCGGTTAATTTTGCGTCGGTTATAGCCGTTTCTGCCCATTTCCCCGTCTCTCATGTCCAAGAAAACCAAGATCGTGGCCACCATTGGCCCCGCTTCCGAAACGAAAGAACAATTGCTGGCCTTAGCCACAGCGGGTGTGAACGTGTTCCGGCTCAATTTCTCCCACGGCACCCACGAAGACCACCTCATGCGGCTCACCCGCATCCGCGAGATCAACGTCGAGTTCAACCTCAACCTGTGCATTTTGCAGGATTTGCAGGGACCCAAAATCAGGATCGGCAATGTGGCCGAAAAAGACGGGGTGCTGTTAGTGGCGGGCAATCAGCTCATTTTCACCAACGACGACATCATTGGCACGGCCGAGCGGGTTAGCACGCCCTACAAAGATATGTACCGCGATGTGAAGCCGGACGAACGCATTATGATGGACGATGGCAAACTCGAAGTTAAGGTGGTGGGTAAAGAAGGCACCGACGTTATTACCGAAGTGGTGTATGGCGGGCTGATGAAATCTAAAAAAGGCGTGAACCTGCCCAACACGCGGGTGTCTATGCCCGCCGTGACCGAAAAAGACTGGGCCGACCTCGAATTTGGCCTTGAAAACGATGTCGAATGGATTGCCCTTTCGTTTGTGCGCGAAGCCTCCGAGATTCTTGAAATCAAAGAATATATTCGCTCGAAAGGCAAAAAATGCCGCGTGGTTGCCAAAATCGAGAAACCCGAAGCCATCGTCAACATCGACGAAATCATTGCCGCTACCGATGGACTGATGGTGGCCCGGGGCGACCTCGGCGTGGAGCTGCCCGCCGAAGAGGTGCCCATGATTCAGAAGATGCTGGTTGAAAAATGCAACCGGGCCGCCAAGCCCGTGATCGTGGCCACCCAGATGCTCGAAAGCATGATTGATGCCCCCCGCCCCACCCGCGCCGAAATCAACGACATTGCCAACTCGGTCATGGACGGTGCCGATGCCGTGAT
Organism: Spirosoma sp.; assembly: GCA_043750915.1. Taxonomy (GTDB): domain Bacteria; phylum Bacteroidota; class Bacteroidia; order Cytophagales; family Spirosomataceae; genus Spirosoma. The sequence continues at coordinate 3,246 of JAYVAP010000756.1, forward strand.
GCTGAGTGCCGAAACAGCCTCGGGTAAGTACCCCATTCTGGCCGTAGAGGCAATGGCCAACACCATCCATCAGGTGGAAAT
>JAYVAP010000757.1:0-7502 GCA_043750915.1 Spirosoma sp.
TTATCGCAGAAGGTGTCAGTACAATCTTTGGCTATCCCGGCGGAGCCATCATGCCCGTCTACGATGCGCTCTACGATTTTCAGGACCGGATCAACCACATTCTGGTCCGCCATGAGCAGGGAGCCGCCCACGCAGCCGAAGGCTACGCCCGCGTTACGGGTCGGGCGGGTGTTTGCCTGGTCACGTCGGGGCCGGGAGCGACCAACCTTGTTACCGGCATTGCCGATGCCCTCATCGACTCCACGCCAATGGTGTGCATTGTGGGGCAGGTTGGCAAAAAGCTACTCGGCACCGATGCCTTTCAGGAAGCCGACATCATGGGGATCACCATGCCCATTACCAAGTGGAATTACCAGATCACCGATGCCGACGAAGTAGCCGACATTATCTCGAAAGCGTTTTATATTGCGCAGTCGGGACGGCCCGGACCCGTGCTGATCGACATCACTAAAAGTGCGCAGCTGGAAATGCAGACCCAACCGTTCGTTTATGAACGCTGCCGGTCCATTGTCAGCTACCGACCACGTTTGGTGCCCAAACAAGAGCAGGTCGAAGCAGCCGCCAAACTGATTAATGAAGCCAAACGGCCCTACGTGCTGGTTGGGCACGGCGTGCAGATTGCCAAAGCCGAAGATGAATTGCGGGCGTTTTTGGAAAAGAGCGGCATTCCGGTGGCCACAACGCTGCTGGGCCAGTCCACCATTCCAACCAACCACCCGCTCTATGTGGGGTGGTTAGGCATGCACGGCAACTACGGCCCCAACGTCATGACCGATCAGGCCGATGTCATTATCGCCATCGGGATGCGCTTCGACGACCGCGTTACGGGCGATGCCAGCCGATATATCAAACAGGCCAAAGTAGTCCATATCGAAATCGACCCGTCTGAAATTGACAAAATCATTCGGGCCGATGCGCCCGTGGTGGGCGATGCCAAAGAAGCCCTGAAAGCCCTGATTGCGCTGGTCGAACCGAACGACCACACCGTTTGGCGGAACGAATTCCGAAAATATGATGCCATTGAGTATGAGCAGATTACGGCACCAGAACTGGCGGATAACGGCGGGAAAATAAAGATGGCTGAGGTTATTGACCTGCTGTCGACAAAAACGAAGGGCGAAGCCATTCTGGTTACCGACGTGGGGCAGCACCAGATGATGGCCTCGCGCTACTACCAGTTTCGGCGGCCCAACAGCCTGGTCACGTCGGGTGGCATGGGCACCATGGGCTTTGCCCTGCCCGCTGCCTTTGGTGCCCAGGTGGGCGCACCCGACCGACAGGTGGTGGCCATCATCGGCGACGGCTGTTTTCAGATGACTTTGCAGGAACTGGGCACCATTGTCCAGAATAAGCAACCGGTGAAAGCCATTATTCTGAACAACAACTTTCTGGGCATGGTGCGGCAATGGCAGCAGCTGTTTCACGAACGGCGTTATTCATTCGTGGAACTGCAAAACCCCGACTTCATTACCATTGCCCGGGGCTTTGGCATGGCCGGACAAACCTGCTCGGAACGCGACGATTTAGCCAGCGCACTCGACACGATGCTGGCCTACGACGGGCCATTTCTGCTCGAAGTGATCGTTGAAAAAGAAGAAAATGTGTTCCCAATGGTACCATCGGGTGCCAGTGTTTCGCAGATCAGACTATCGTAATACGAACTGGGCACGGTGCCTTTAGTCTGGTTTGCAGTAACAAAAAACGGACTGAAGTCCTGGTTACGTGATGACAACTTACACGATTTGCATATTCACCGAAAATACAATTGGGTTGCTCAACCGCATCACCATTATTTTCACCCGTCGGCGTATCAACATCGAAAGCCTGACGGTATCCGAAACCGAGCGCAAAGGCGTGTCGCGGTTCACCATTGTGATCCGGCACGAATCGCGCGAGGAAGTGGAGAAGCTGGTCCGGCAGATTCGTAAAATTGTTGAGGTGATGGCCGTTTTCGGGTATTTGAACGACGAAATTGTGTTCAACGAGATCGCTTTGTACAAAATTGCAACGCCCCTGGGTGCCAAATCCCTGGATGTTGAAACAATTAACAAGGACTATAAAGCCTGGGTTGTTTATTGGGGTCTGGATTATGTTGTGATCGAAAAAAGCGGTAATGACGAGGCTATTTTTGCCTTTTTTGAATACCTGAAACAGTACGAAATCCTTGAATTTGTCCGCTCGGGGCGGGTAGCCGTTGGCAAAACCGAGAAAGGCTTAGTCGAGTATCTGCCCGATGCCGAATGGGCTTCCTATCTTTAAATGCTTTCATTATTCCCCCATAGCAGGTTGAATAATAAGAAAAGTAATATATTCACAATGCTATTGACCGTGAGAAGGAAATAAAAGGCTGGCGACGCGAAAAGAAAATAGCCTTGATCGAGTCAACAAATGCTGAATGGAAATTTTTGAATGACGAAATATAAGCATAATGGTCTGTTTTAATGCTGCTTTCTGTCATCCCGACGAAGGAGGGAACTTCGGCAAAAGGTAATTACAACGCTTACCAAAGGTCCCTCCTTCGTCGGGATGACAAAAGTAAGATGATGCCCACCTATCATGCTTGTTGACAAGAGTAAAAATCACTAAATTTTATAAACCCAAATCATAGTACCAGCATGGCAACAATTAATTTTGGCGGAGTTGATGAACAAGTAGTTACGCGCGACGAATTTCCGCTCGACAAAGCCCTTGAAACCCTAAAAAATGAGACCATTGCCGTTATTGGCTATGGCGTACAAGGCCCCGGCCAGTCGCTCAACATGCGCGACAACGGATTTAAGGTCATTGTGGGGCAACGCAAAGGCAAAACCTACGACAAAGCCGTTGCGGATGGCTGGGTGCCGGGCGAAACGCTGTTCGAGATCGAAGAAGCCCTGGCTAAAGGCACCATCATCTGCTTCCTGCTATCCGACGCGGCCCAGATCGAGCTGTGGCCAACCGTGAAAGCGGCTCTGGTTCCGGGAAAATCGCTGTATTTTTCGCACGGCTTTGGCATAACTTACAACGAAAAAACGGGCATTGTCCCGCCCGCCGATGTCGATGTGTTTCTGGTGGCTCCAAAAGGCTCCGGCACCTCGTTGCGCCGGTTGTTTGTCGAAGGCAAAGGGCTGAATTCCAGCTTCGCCGTTTATCAGGATGCTTCGGGCCACGCCCGCGAAAAGTGCATTGCCATGGGTATTGGCGTGGGATCGGGCTATTTGTTTGAAACCGACTTTTACCGTGAAGTTACCTCCGATCTGACCGGCGAACGCGGTACGCTGATGGGGGCCATTCAGGGTATTTTTGCGGCTCAGTACGATGTGCTGCGGGCCAACGGCCACAGCCCGTCCGAAGCCTTCAACGAAACCGTTGAGGAACTGACCCAGTCGCTGATGCCATTGGTGGCCGAAAACGGCATGGACTGGATGTATGCCAACTGCTCGACCACGGCCCAGCGCGGTGCGCTCGACTGGTGGAAACCCTTCCGCGATGCCACCAGGCCGGTTTTTGAGCAACTCTACAACTCGGTAAAATCGCAGGAGCAGGCCGAAATCAGCATCACCCGCAACTCTCAGCCCGACTACCGCGAGAAACTCGAAGTTGAACTGTCCGAACTGCGCGAATCAGAAATGTGGCAGGCGGGCACAGCCGTTCGCAGCCTGCGCCCCGAGCGGAGCTAAGCGATTCGTTTTCCGGTGTCTGCGTTTTTTTGGCTAAGGTTAGTGTGGCTGACAGGTAGTAAATTTGTACCTGCTGAACTGCCTGACCCACCCGATCAAAAAACGCAGACATCTCCTTATTTTCACCTGAGTATGACAGCCGAAGCAACACCAACGGTCGTATTTCCTGACCTGGACAATATTTACCTGGCCGCCGAGCGGCTCCGGGGCGTGGCCGTGCATACGCCTTTGCAGGAGAACATCAACCTGTCGGACCGCTACGGGGCCAACATCTTTCTGAAACGCGAAGACCTGCAGGTGGTGCGCTCCTACAAAATTCGGGGTGCCTACAACAAAATGGCCAGCCTCACGGCCGATGCCCTGGCTAAAGGTGTGGTATGTGCCAGTGCGGGCAACCATGCTCAGGGGGTGGCCTTCGCCTGCCATAAAATGGCCGTTCAGGGCATCATTTTTATGCCCACGACCACCCCGAATCAGAAAGTAAAACAAGTAAAATTGTTCGGTAAGGCCTTTGTTGAGGTGGTGCTCGTTGGCGATACCTACGACGATGCCTACCACGCAGCCATTGCCTACGTAGATACCCACGAGTGTACCTTTGTGCATCCTTTCGACGATGTCCTGGTCATGGAAGGGCAGGGAACGGTGGGGCTGGAAATTTTCAAAGATTCCAACTTCAAAATCGACTACCTGCTGATGGCCATCGGCGGGGGCGGCCTGGCATCGGGTGTCTCAACGGTGTTTCGGCAGCTTAGCCCCAAAACCAAACTCATCGGCGTGGAACCGCTGGGGTCACCATCGATGAAAATGTCGATGGACACGGGCCACGTGGTGACGCTCGACGAAATCGACAAGTTTGTAGATGGAGCCGCCGTGAAGCGCGTGGGCGAACTGACTTTTGAAATCTGCCGCCAAAATCTTGACCGTGTGGTACTGGTGCCCGAAGGCAAAGTATGCACCACCATCCTCGAGCTATATAACGAAGAAGCCATTGTGGCCGAGCCGGCCGGTGCGCTGACCATTGCCGCGCTGGACTTCCTGAAGGACGATATTCGGGGCAAGAACGTGGTTTGTTTGGTGGGTGGCGGCAACAACGACATCACCCGGACAGAAGAAATTAAGGAGCGGTCGCTGCTCTACGAAGGACTGAAACATTACTTCATTGTCCGATTTCCGCAGCGGTCCGGGGCCATGCGCGAGTTTCTGGATAATGTACTCGGCCCCAACGATGATATTACGCTGTTCGAGTATTCCAGGAAAACAAACCGCGAGCGCGGCCCGGCCCTGATTGGCATTGAACTGAAAGCAAAAGCCGATTTTTCGCCCCTGCTCGGCCGGATGCAGGATGCAAAGATTCACTTTGAGTATTTGAATGACAAGCCTGATTTGTTTGAATTTTTGATTTGAAAGAAATGCCTGAGATCAGCCGCTTTTACGGAATTATCATCACGATGTATTTCAGTGACCATAATCCACCCCACTTTCACGCGCGGTACGGCGGTGATAAAGCAGAATATGATATTCAGACACTGAGGGTTTTGGCCGGAAGGCTACCCAAAAGAGCACATTTGCTGGTTGTTGAGTGGGCACTGGAGCACCGCGACGAATTATTACGTAATTGGGAAAGGGCTATTATTCCGTCTGAGTTGGGAAAAATCAAACCATTAGAATAGTTATGAATGAGGTAAAAGAAATTCAAATTCTTAACGATTATCGGGTCTGGATGAAGTTTCAGGACGGAGTAGAAAAAGTGGTTGATTTCCACCCTTATATAGGTAAAGGATTCACGGCCGAGCTACTAAATCCCGAAAAATTTAGGCAGGTATTCATTGAACAAGGTGGTGGTTTAGCCTGGCCTAATGGCTTCGATTTTTGCCCTAACTATTTGCATGACTACGTCCCTGCGGTGTTATTAGAGCAGGTGTAACTGGCATTGAAGTCATTCAAAACGAATATTTTAACGATAACCTAAATTTGTTTAAAGTTTTAATTTTAGAGTGCCAAAAATATGGAAAAGCAATACCTCTATATTTTGAGTAATCCCCGATACGAAAACCTTTTCAAAATAGGCGGTACAAATAAAAATCCAGCTATTCGGGCAGACCAGCTTTCCCGTCAAACCGGAACTATTGGCAAGTTTCAAGTAGAATGGTCTATTGTTGTACCAGACTGGCGGGTTGCCGAGCAAATGGCTCATTACCTGCTACGGGAACAAGCCGAAGAAAAAGAGTACTTCAAGTTAGATATGTTGCAGTCTACCGAAATGCTGATGGCTAAACTTACACAGTTTTTCGAGTTAACTACGACAGAGATTTATGCAAGTGAATCTCTCAAAAAAGAAGTAAAGATTATAGACTTTAAAGGAAAGGCCCAAGAAATCTTGAAAAAGCTGAAGGAGGAACAGGAGTTGGAAAAGCTGGAAAAAGAACTAGAAAAAGAGGCTGAAGAACTTCTAAAATTAGGATACTTATGATAACCGCCGTTCAGGATAAAGGCCAGGTTTTTGATCGGGTTCGTTCGCATCAGTCCGCGCTAAAGCTGTTCGGCGCGGCCCGGCTGGGGTTGTTCGGGTCATTTGTGCGGGGCGAGCAAACAGAACAAAGCGATGTTGATTTTGTAGTTGAATTTGAGGAAGGAAAAAAAACCTTTCGTAATTTCATCAACATGGTTTACTATCTTGAAAAATTGATGGGACGCCAAGTAGAGTTGCTTACCTGGGAGGGGATGGCATCTTTTGTGAAAAAAGAAGCAGAAAAAGAAATAGAGTATGCGCCCATCGCAGATTGAATTCCTACAGCATATTCAAGCAGAACTTGCTTTTATTTTACAATACTCAAATGGGGTGTCGTATGAAGAGTTCTTAAATCACCCTTTATTGTCCAAAGCATTTATACGAAGTTTTGAAATAATTGGCGAAGCCTGCAAAAATATATCGGATCAGTCAAATTACGAAAACCCGGAATTTGACTGGCGGGGGTTTGCAGGCATGCGGGATAAGTTAATCCATAACTATTGGGGAATTGATTACCAGTTAATGTGGGATGCTATTCAAAAAGAGATCGCTCCGAACAAGGAATGGATCGACCTGATAATTGAACGGGAATTAAACAAATCATGAACCAACCCACTACCCTCTTCGATAAAATTTGGGATGCCCACGTTGTCAAGTACGCCGATGGACATCCCAACGCCCTGTTTATCGACCGGCATTTTATCCACGAAGTTACCAGTCCGCAGGCTTTCGACGGCTTACGCAAACGCGGCATCGGCGTTTTCAACACGGCCCGCACGACCGCCACCGCCGACCATAATGTGCCGACCAAAAATCAGCACCTGCCCATTCGGGAAGCCCTGTCGCGGCATCAGGTTGACACGCTGCGCCGGAACTGTGCCGACTTCGGGGTGGAATTATATGATCTGGGCCACCCCTTTCAGGGTATCGTACACATCATCGGCCCGGAACTCGGCCTGACCCTGCCGGGCATGACCATCGTTTGTGGCGACAGCCATACCAGCACCCACGGCGCGTTTGGCAGTATTGCCTTCGGAATTGGCACGAGCGAGGTGGAACAGGTGCTGGCTACGCAGTGTATTTTGCAGTATAAGCCCAAGCGAATGCGCATCAACATCGACGGGCAGCTGGGCAAAGGGGTCATGTCGAAAGACATTATTCTGTACATCATCGCCAAAATTTCGGCCAGTGGCGCAACCGGCTATTTTGTGGAGTATGCGGGCGAAACCATCCGCAGCCTGTCGATGGAAGCCCGGATGACCATTTGCAACATGAGCATCGAGATGGGTGCGCGTGGTGGATTGATCGCACCGGATGAGACAACATTCAGTTAT
>JAYVAP010000758.1:0-5391 GCA_043750915.1 Spirosoma sp.
TTGACCACTTGCTTCAGATCAGGTGTCCGACCCATGACGGTTGCACTCGACAGGAACAGACCAGCCGTAGCGTTGGGTTTGATATTGATCGTGAACATAACCGAATCCTGCGCACCCACGGCCAGTTTGCTGCCATTTACGAGCAGATCGGACTGGTTTTGTCCATCGTAGGCTGCGTTGGCAATCAGGCTGGAACCGGCACCCATCACAACCGGCGGACTAACGATGCTGTAAGTAGCCCGCGAACCAAACGTCTGGAACAAACTGTCGACCAGCGTGACCTCCGTGAGGGGTACATCGCCCGCGTTTTTGATCGTTGCCTGATAGGTTACCTGGTACGATCCATCCGAATTGTCTTTCACCTTTACCACCGCCAGCGCAGCGCCAACAGCGGGTCCTGCCTGAACACCCGTGAGCGTGAAGCTCGAGAAGCTGGTGTTGTTGGTTGGGTCTCCGTCATTATCCGGATCAGGATTCTCGCCATTAACCGACAGGTCATTGAGGGCCGTCAGGCTGTTTTGAGCCGTCACGCTGGCAATGTTGCTGAACGACTGGGCTGTATTACCGGCCGTACGTCTGACCACCACATCCAGGATAAATGGCTGTGAACGGCCCGGCTCCAGATAACTCCCCATACCCAGCACCTGCGTCCTGTCGCCCGTACCGGTAAAGGTGGGATTAGGCACCAGCGTGGAGCTACCGGTCAACTGTCGTATGGTGGCCGAAACCACGGTGTTGGGCCGGAAGGAGTAGGCCAGGTCATCGATTACCTGCACCCGGCGCAGGGTATCATCGCCATAGTTTGTGACCATGAAACGATACGATACCCGAACCATATCGCCTGATGCCTGGGGCGTGCCCAGTACGGCTTTGGCCAGTCCGATCCGGCTCGACCGGTAAGTACCCGTATCGCGCACCGTCACACTGGCCGAATTGTTGGCCAGGTTCGTGTCGGTATTGTCAAGGTAGGTAATCTCGGCTTTGTTCACGATTGGCTGGCCTTTCAGTGTCACCTGAGCGGCAAACACTAATTGTATCGACTGACCCGTCCGCAGACTATCGATTCGTTTGGTAATTATGTTACCGCGAACCGTGTAGGCTGGATTGGCCACCGGCACTAAGGCTAAGCCCCGTGGCAGCACGTCCCGAACATCAATGTTGCGGGCGGTGTGCGGACCGGCATTGGTCACCGTCAGGGTGTAAGTCACGGGGGCTCCGCGCTGCACAAACTGGGTGTTCACCGTCTTGCTGATCCGAACGTCCGTGTTCATCGTGTCCGTGGCGCAGTTAAAGACTTTAACAACCACCTTAGCCGGCGCACTCACGCAACCGTTCGAGTTCCGCTCTACAACCCAGTAATTACCTTCACAGACCGAGTCCGGCCGGATGACAATGTTCGAGGTCACGCAGGCACAGATCCGATACGTATACGAACTACCCACGGTGGTCGTAGACAGGGCTTTGGTCAGGTCTACGATTTTCGATGGACACAGGTTACGCAGGTTCGTTACTAAAGGTGGCAGAAGTTGCTCGGCAATGCGCACCGTAACCCCATCTGACGGAACCGAGCTACAACCACTGGCATCCAGCAATCGAACGGTATAGACTCCGCTGGTTCTAACGACAATGGACTGGGTCCGGGCGTTGTTGCTCCACAGGTATCCGACAGCCCCGGCGGGTGCTCTCAGTGTTACTGAGTCGCCATAGCACAGGTTAGTGCCACCCACCACCGTCACCACCGGAACCGTCTTACTACCCCGGAATGTCAGTACCATCGCGTCTCTCACAACCGTACAGGCGGGATTGTTGGTACCAACGGACAGCGTCAGTGTGACCTGGCCAAGCATCATGTCGGCGGCACTTGCCGTGTAGATGGCATTCAGGGCGTAGGCATTGTTGAACTGTCCACTACCACTGGTGGTCCATTGGGCGGTTGTGCCTGAGCCACCCATCCGGCCATTGAGCTGGTAGGTTGTTGCTGCGCAAACACTGGCATCCTCACCTGCGTTAGCCGTTGCCGGATTAGCCGCATCGCAGGGCAGCGGGTCGGTGCAGGAGTTGATCTGTACCTGAATCGCTACGGGCAGACTCATGCAACCATTACTGGTTTGCTCAACCACATAATACGTCCCCTGACCCACAGCTGCTGGGTTTACCACTTTCGAGGCACCACTCAGGGTAATATCTCTGTAGTACATGAACACGCCACCGGTTGTTGAGACCTGGCTGGTTACCGCCGTCGTTAGATCAACGGTTGGGAACGGACAGGTATTGGCCCGGTTCCTTACCGTTGGTGGCAGCACTTTCGGCAGCACTGTTACCGCTACGGTGTTGGACGGTGCGCTCTTGCACAGCGTGGACACGCAGCAGCGGGCCGTGAAGGTGGCCGAACTGGCCAGCGTCACCGTGATCGACTGCCCAACCTGGTTGTTAGACCAGGTCACGTAGCTGTTGGCGGGGCATCCCTGGGCGGTCAGCGTTACCGGCGCACCGAAGCAGGCCGTTACATTGATGGCACCATTGACCGCAATCGTTGGCGGGGTTGGGGTGCCAACGCGAACCGTCGTGAATGCCGACCAGTCTCCCTCGCACACACCTACCTTACACTTCACGCGATAGCTCACATCCGCCGTCGGTGTTACCGTTAGGGTATTACCCACCGTGGTTCCGTCTGACCAGATGTAAGTACCGCCATCACAACCCGTCGCCGTGAGTGAAACCGTTTCACCCAGACATACCGTTGGGTTACCCACGATAATGGGGATGGCCGGCGCACCCACGCCAATGTTAACACTGGCCGACGGACTGCTTGAACAACCATCAATGGTGCAAACAGCCGTTAGCAGTTTGGCCGTGAGAACCGGTTTGGCGTAGACGGCACCAAGGGTACCATCCGACCAGACAATGTTGCCTCCGCTACAGCCCGTGGCCGTGAGCGATATTGGGCTTCCATTACACACGGTGAGCGACGAGCCAGCTACTATAATTGGCCTTGCAACCACCTGCACCGTTACGCGGGTACCCGCTACATCCAGATCAGCACAGACACGCCGGTCGGCGATGAGTCTGAGTACATCGGTTGCGGTCGTGACACCCGGTCTTACCGCTGCCAGGTCCAGGTAGTTCCTGTCGCCCGGTGTGGCGTTGTAAACGAGCGTATGAATGGTGTAGGCTTCAGCCTCCGACGATGACACAGCGAACTGCGGCAACGTGCTGGTTTGCTGCACCACTTTGGTGGCTCCTTTCGTCAGCACATAAAGCACCGAGTAGCCCGTGGGCACAACCCGTCCACCGCTGGAGGTAACCCCCATAGACACCGTCGTACTGCTGCCACCGCACACCGTTGGCGTTACGGCTGCCAGTGTACCGGCACGCACGACACAATCGCCGGGATTCAGGGTAATTGTATTCGAGGGCTCGCTCAAACACTGGCGGAACTGGCACTGGGCGTAGTAGGTCTGGGTGCCGTTTGGCCGCACAACGATTGATGTGCCCTGATTACTACCATTGATGCCATTGGCTGACCAGATCACCCTGCCAACACAACCCGTTGCTGTCAGCGTAACGGTACCCCCGGCTGCCACAGTCGTAGCCGAAGCGGTGATCGTTGGTGGGATAACCGGGATAACCGTGATCAGGTAACCGCTCGTTGTTGTGCTCCGGCAAACGCCTTCCTGACAGTATACTGTATAGGAGGTAGTTACGCCTGGCGTTACCAAAATGCTCCGTGTTGTTTGACCATTGCTCCAATAAGGTGTACCCTGGCAGTCTCTCACCGACAGTTTTACGGGCTCACCCGGGCAGATCGTATCCTCACTGCACAGGCAGAGAACAATGAACGGCGTTGGGTTCAGCGTGACCGCCACGTTGATGACGTTCGACTGACCGCTACCGCACTGGGTGCCTACCTGGCAAAGCGCGTAGAATGCCCGGTTGGTCGGTGTTGGTGTTACTGTCACCACAGACCCTGTCTGACCATCCGACCATCTCACCGTGCCACCGTCGCAACCCGTTGCCGTCAGCGAAACCGTGCCGCCATTGCAGATCGCCGTTGTTGAGGCAGCAATTGTTGGCGCGGTTCCCGATGAGGTGTTCACTGTTACGCGAACCCGGTTCGATACATCGCTCAGACAGGCTCCCTGTTTGCAAACGGCGAAGTACTCGGTTGTAGCAGTCGGATACACGTCGATACTGGTGCCTACCCGATCCACACCGCGCCACTGTACTGTACCAGCGCAGCCCTGAGCCGTTAAGGTTATTTTCTCCCCGCTACAAACCAGCATTCTATTGACCGAGATGATCGGAGCCGTTGGCGTTACCACCGTGATTATTGCGGTATTCGACGGAGCACTCAGGCAAGCCCGGTAGCGACACTGAGCAAAGTAGCTGATGTTCGCGGTGGGATTAACCGTAATGCTTGTCCCTGTTCTTCCGTCTACGTTCCATACTACGATACCGTTGCAGTCAGCAGCAGTTAGCACAACGGCTCCCCCGGCACATACGGTATCAGCACTGGCCGTTACCGTCGGCATCACCGGTGCTACCACGGTGACCGTGTAGAGCGCGGAAGATGGACTCTGGCAGGCACCACTCACGCAGTAGACTGAGTAGCTGTTCTCCCCCTGCGTTGGTGTTACAACGATGCTGCCGGTAGTAGCCGTAGTGCTGTTCCAGACCGGCATACCCACACAATTCTGAACCGTCAGCGTCAGCGTTTCGCCCGGACAGGCGATGCTGCTGCCGCCTGCAATGGTTGGAGCGGGCAGATCGCGGGTCACATCAATGGTTTTCTCCGTTGGCATGCTCAGGCAATTACCCAGCCGGCACTGTGCGGTGTAGGTAGTCTTGCCCGAAGGCGTTACCACAATCGAGACACCCGTTTGTGCCTGGTCAGACCATTCAACGATACCCCCAATGCAGCCGGCGGCTGTGAGCGTTACCGATGCACCCGGACAAACGGCGTTGGCACTGGCCGTAATGGTGGGTGGTTGCGGATCGATTACCGTCACCGTTATGGCATTTGAAGCCCCACTGGTACATTGATCCGTTACACAACTGGCGGTGTAAATCGTCGTCACGCCTGGCGTATCGAAGATGGTCACGCCAGATTTTCCGTTCGACCAGATTACCCGGCCATTGGGGCAACCTCTTGCGCCCAGTGTTGTTAAGGTTCCCTTACATATATCGGTAATGGCACACACAATTATGGGTGGTTCAACCGTGCAGGGCGTAACATTACCTACAGGCGTTAGTACGCTGCTCTGGTCATTCTCCGAAGGCACGTTGTTGTTGGGCGTGCTGTTGGTGTCCGTCGGCGGGGTATTGTTCGGGTTCGTGTCATCGTCTGCCGCTGTGATCTCAGCCACGTTGGTCAGGCTTGTGCCCGTAAAC
>JAYVAP010000759.1:0-6994 GCA_043750915.1 Spirosoma sp.
ATCGCCCGAAAAATCACTCGTTCGGTTGGCACCGTAGCGGGCCGACACAGAACCCTGCCCTAACTGCCCGGCTCCATTGGTAATAATATTGACCACGCCGGCCAACGCTTCCGAGCCATATAAACTCGACGACGGGCCTTTTACAATTTCAATCTGTTTGATATTGCCCACGGCTAGGCGCGTGAGGTCGAGCGTACCGGCTGTGCGGCCCACAACCGGCTCACCATCCACCAAAATGAGGGTATAGCCAGGGCCAAATCCCTGTATCTGAATACCCTGCCCGTGGTCTGACACCACAGCCAGCCCGGTTTGTTCGCGCAGCACATCGCCTAAGCGCAGGCTACCCATTTGCCGAATCTGTTTCGCACCAATGACCGTAACGGGCAGTGGCAGTGCCCCCAGCGGCCGCTCCGAGCGCGTTGCCGTAACAACGACCTCGTTCAACTCTTGCCCGGCCCTCGTCACTAAGGTGTCGGAAGGGGGGAGCTGGGTAAGTGACAAACCAACCAGTATAGATAAAAGCATAGAAATCGGATCACGAAATACCCCCAGATTGAACTAAGCACCCATTGGTTTGAGGGAACAACGGCACAAAAGTAGTCGTTATTTATAATATTTACAAATAACCACCCCCGTTTGTTTGAAATCAATCTAAATAAACATAACTTTGTACCGTCAATAATTTCTCCTTATCTATGCGTTTATCGATCATTTTTTTAGCGTGGCTGTTGGCGGTCCCTGATCTCTTAGCCCAGTCGTTGCCCAAACCGGAGGATGTAGCGGCCATCAAAGGTCAGTGTGGGTGCCACGAGGTAAACTTCCTGTATGCCGAAACCTTCGCACCCGAAAAAACATATACGTTTAAAGACCGGTATACAGCGAAAGGCATTGAGTGGGTATTTGTGGCGGAAGAAACCGGATTACCGGGGATCAAACCAACCAGCCAGCCCGCCAAAATTGTTATTCAGCACCTGCTGGTGGCAGGAGACACGATGGTGATCAAACACTGGCGCGAAGACTGGATTTTCCAGAACACAGCCCTGCTGAAATTCGACCAAAACGCGTCCTGGAAACGCGCCGATCTGACACCGGCACAAGCCAAAGGACAATGGACCCAAAAGGTGTTTGAAGTAGACGACAGCCCGCGCTACGAAGCCTCGGCCAGTTGGATTCATGCCGACGGCCGGCATTACTGGGAGAGCACTGTCGATGCGCCCCTGCCCCGGCGCGAATACACCAAACGCACGGATTATAACGTAATGCGCCGGACCAACCACCACGAAATCAGGCCTGATGGCTACATTCACGAGCAGGATAACGACAAAATCATTCGCTCCGAAGCGGGCGATCAACTGCTGGTCTCGGAAAAAGGCCTGAACACCTACCGGCGTACCGATGAGAACAAATGCCGGGCCGCCAAAGACTGGTGGGCTAAAAATCGATTGTATTGGGCCGATGTGCGGGCCGTTTGGGAAGGAATAAACACCAACCAGGGAATTGCCCTGCGCGGGCAGGTGAAGGGTGCGGTGCTGGGCCGGGAGCTGGACGAACTGGCCTCAATGGCCCAAAAACCTGATTATACATCCGCCACCGGACAACGACTGATCCGGGAAACAATCACTAAATACGTGAAGTAAGACGTTATTTTTTCTGACGCATCAACGGGGTGCCGAATGTGTTTTGGGGGCTGCCAAGCGGAACCGGCCGCTAACAAACACGTCTGGCACCCCTATTTATGGGTAACCGCACTATCCGTCCCTGTCCTGTAGAGCAGCAGCGAATTTGACCCTCCCTGCCCCACCTCATGGTCCGGAGCCGCCAGGCGAAAGTTGGTTATCTGTTCCGAAAAGCCATCCTTATCCCTGAAAGCCCGGCCCGTATTGATCGGGATCAAATTACCGTTTGCATCACCGTAGTCATCGAGCATCAACAGGGTAGATTCCAGGTTGCGGATGCCTTTGGGGGTGATCTCACCCGAATAGACCTCCAGTGTCCGGGAACGGCCGTTATCTTCTGTTCTTGTATTTTCTACTACCACAAACAACGAAAAGAAATTTCCGTTGCCCGCCAACAGCGTTCCCTGGCCAGTAAGTACTGGGGCCGTGTTATTTAAAATTTCAATCTTTTCAACCGACTGATTATTAAGATATTATATTTAAAAAAAACCTGCCAATTTCATCGCCCCATTACTCAACATCTCCCTATAAACGTGCCTGGTCATCAACCGACTTTGGGGTAAAACACTTTCCGAAAACCTCAAATTATTACAATATCAACAGATTTTTCAGCGCATCGCGATTGGCATCGTTCTCGAAAATGGCGCGTACCGGAATCGAAAAGCCCGGCACGGTCAAGGCGGAAATAGTGTCGGTGAGGTGGAAATTACCAACCGCATCGAAGGCCATAAACTTCTCGTCCAGCCGGAACTGCTCGACCGTTTGACGCAGGGGGTCAACGAGCCAGTATTCGCGAACACCGTGGGCTGCATAATCTTCGGACTTGATGCCCCTGTCGCGTTTGGCGGTGCTTTTTGATAAAATCTCAACGACCAGATCCGGTGCTGGATGCTGCATCGTATCATCGTCAAAGTCATCGGCCACTTCTTTGCGCCAGAAGCAGATATCGGGTTCATAATCGTTGCGGGTAAGCGTAATGAGGGCTTTTTCCGTATCTACTTCGCCTAAGTCATGGGCCTGAACATAGATACGCAGTAAGGTAGTCAGGTTGCCATTGGCCCGCAGATGCCGACGCTTGACGGGCGAGTGCATGATGACTTCGCCATTGATGAATTCGGCTTTTGCATCGTCCTGAAGCCACTCATAAAACGCATGACGACGTTTTTTTTCATCATCAAGCATGGCCTGAACACGATTAATAATTAGCTGATCGTCAGGGGTATCAAAAAGTTCAGCTACCACTTCTTCGGTCATGTTGTTGTCAATTCGCCCATGAAGATACAAAAAAGTTATTCTGCCGGACCAATCAATTCGTTCAGGATTTTCTGGGCGGCTACGGAAATTACCGTTCCCGGCCCGAAAATACCCCGCACACCTGCATCGTACAGATATTGGTAGTCGGCGGCCGGAATAACGCCCCCCGCAATGACCATAATATCGTCGCGGCCAATTTTTCTGAGTTCTTCAATCAGCTGGGGCACCAGCGTTTTGTGCCCGGCGGCTAAGCTCGACACACCCACGATGTGAACGTCGTTCTCTGCCGCTTGCCGGGCCACCTCGTCGGGTGTTTGAAACAGCGGCCCCATGTCCACATCGAAACCCAGGTCGGCAAAACTCGTGGCAATGATTTTGGCTCCCCGGTCGTGGCCATCCTGCCCCATTTTGGCTACCAGGATGCGGGGCCTGCGCCCGTCGAGTTCAGCGAAGTGGTCGCTCAGCTGGCGGGCCAGCCGGAAGTTCTCGTCGTCCGATACTTCGGCGGAGTAGATGCCCGATACGGC
Source organism: Spirosoma sp. (assembly GCA_043750915.1). Classification (GTDB taxonomy): domain Bacteria; phylum Bacteroidota; class Bacteroidia; order Cytophagales; family Spirosomataceae; genus Spirosoma. The sequence continues at coordinate 3,458 of JAYVAP010000759.1, forward strand.
CCGGATGGTGGCTTTGTGCCGCCCGAATACTTTCTCCAGCGCGTCCGAAATTTCGCCCAGCGTGGCGCGGTGCCGGGCCGCGTCAACGGCGAGGGCCAGCAGGTTTTGCTCACCTTGTTTCGGAGAGGGTGTGCCGGGAGTCTGTGTGGCTGCTGTCGTAATCGCTTCGAGTGCCTGCCGCACCTGTTCTTCGTTGCGTTGTGTTTTCACCTGCTCCAGCCGCGCTACCTGCAATTGCCTGACGGCCTGATTGTCGATGTCGAGCGTTTCCAGCGGCTGCTCCGACTCAGGCCGGTAGCGGTTGACACCCACAATAACGTCTTTTCCCCCATCGATACGGGCCTGTTTGCGGGCGGCTGCCTCTTCGATACGAAGTTTGGGCAGGCCCGTTTCAATGGCTTTGGTCATGCCGCCCAATTGCTCCACCTCCTCAATCAGTGTCCAGGCTTTTTGGGTGAGTTCATTGGTCAGGTATTCCACATAGTAGGAGCCGCCCCAGGGGTCAACGGCGCGGGTAATATCGGTTTCGTGCTGGAGATACAACTGCGTGTTGCGGGCAATCCGGGCCGAAAAATCGGTTGGCAGCGCAATGGCTTCGTCTAACGAGTTGGTGTGCAGGCTTTGGGTTCCGCCCAGCACGGCCGCCAGTGCTTCGATGGTGGTGCGGGCTACGTTGTTAAAGGGGTCCTGCTCGGTGAGGCTGTAGCCCGATGTTTGGCAGTGCGTCCGCAGGGCCAGTGATTTGGGGTTTTTGGGCCCGAATGACTGCACAATTTTGGCCCATAGCAACCGCCCGGCCCGCAGTTTGGCAATTTCCATGAAGTGGTTCATGCCGATGCCCCAGAAAAAAGACAGGCGCGGAGCAAAATCGTCGATGCCCATGCCCGCCCGCAAACCCGTGCGGATGTATTCGAGACCGTCGGCCAGGGTGTAGGCCAGTTCGAGGTGGGCTGGTGCGCCCGCTTCGTGCATGTGATACCCACTGATACTGATGGAGTTGAACCGGGGCATGTGCTGCGCCGTGTAGGCAAAAATATCGCCCACAATGCGCATCGACGGTTCGGGGGGGTAAATGTAGGTGTTGCGCACCATGAACTCTTTCAAAATGTCGTTCTGAATTGTGCCTGACAGTTTTTCCGGCGAAACGCCCTGCTCCCCGGCCGCCACAATAAAAAATGCCATGATAGGCAGCACGGCCCCGTTCATGGTCATCGACACCGACATCTGATCGAGCGGAATCTGGTTGAACAGGATTTTCATGTCTTCGACCGTGTCGATGGCCACGCCTGCTTTGCCCACATCGCCCACCACGCGCGGGTGGTCGGAGTCATAGCCCCGGTGGGTGGCCAGATCGAAGGCTACCGACAGTCCTTTCTGGCCGGATGCGAGGTTACGTCGGTAAAAGGCGTTGGAGGCTTCGGCGGTTGAAAAGCCTGCATACTGCCGGATGGTCCACGGTTGCCGGACGTACATGCTGGCATAGGGCCCCCGCAAATAGGGGGGGATTCCCGCCTGTAGAGACGCAATATTCTGCGTCTCCGGGCCAGCCGGTTGGGTCTCAACGTCAGCGGCTGTGAAACGGGTTTTGATTTTTATGCCTTCCGACGTTGTATAGCGGTCCGGCGATCCGGGCTTTTCAGTCGGACTTGCTAATTGCTTGTCACCGACTGGTAGTTGTTCTGGTATATTGCTAAAGTTAGGACGCATAGTTTTTACTCCGGAGTTTTTACTTCAAAACGAGGAACTTCTTCCTTAGAAATATTATTATTTTTCGCGTACTGGTATGCGCTTGCACTCGTACGCACTGGAACCAATAGTCCATCGTTTCTCAGTCGAGTTACTTCGGCATCATACGTATTTCTGTCTTTTGTGTTCATTGCTCCGTATATGTCTTTCGGGGAGAAATGTTTTCCTTCTATGCCTAACAGAATAATCTTTTTCTGATTTTTAGATAGATTATAACGGTCAAACATGCGCAAAAAGTCATTTTCTTTTGGAGAATATACCAGAGCATTATATAATGTAATCGTAAACCAGTTTGTGTTAGAATACAGATTTGGCTTTTGTAGATCGTTGTCCTGCATTAATGTAAAAATACGTTTCATGCCCTCACCGAGTTCGCGCATGAACTTATTTACTCTTAGCACGTAAGTAATTTTGGCGTTACGTGACTCGTGCCGATTGTCAAGTGCTAATAAGTCTTCCACACTTAATGTAGAAAGTAAAGCACCAGGACTTTTTATTTCTATCCGGTTATTATAAATGTACACCTCTACACTGCTGTGATTGGCATAATCTCTGTGCGCTATTGCGTTGAGCAGGGCTTCGCGACAGGCATCTTCGGGGTAAGTATATTTTTGCTCGAACCGGGCATCTACGCCAAAAATAGTTTTGTAAGCAAGATAGGGACGCAAAGCTTCCCATGATTTTACTATCAACTCAAATATATTTCCTGTGATGGCTTCATCACTAATTACATTATATCGCTCTCCGGATTCCAAAGTTGTGCCGGATATTTTCAAAAACCTCACCTGAGATCGTGAGTGCCACTTTTGAATGTCTTTGGCAAATAACAGCACAGCCGCCTGACGAAGCCGTAGGCCAGCGACAGTATACTCTGCTAGCCCGAATTGCTGAAGATATTTTTCGGCTGTCAGACCACTGAGATAACTAGCTGCTAACGATTGTATAAGCGATAAATCGAGGTCATTTACGTTTGCACTATCCACAAATTGACGGTCAAATTCGCGGGAAATACGCTCTTGGCGACTAAACTGTAAAAGTTTGATATTAGCGGGTACTGTTCGCTTATCTTTACGAACGACAATCCGGCCATCAGGAAGTTGATATACTTCACTTGTACCCTTCTCTACCTGAAAGAATAATACCAATTTGCCGTCTATTTCAATTTTAAGTTTATAAACTACTGGAAGCGGTTGTTGATCCAAGACGTGCGTACGGACTGCATCAAGCATTTGCTCAATCTCTTCGTTCGTATGCGTTACGCCTGTAATAGTAGTATCATCTTCAACCCCAATAATCAATTCACCACCATCCGTATTGGCAAAGGCTACCAGGGCTTCACCAATATCTTCACATATCTTTTTTGTTAGCCGCCTGCGCTTTTCGCCAGGTTTTCCTTCTAAAGCAGACTTAAACTCTCTAAAATCACTCTCGCCAACTAAGATGGCATTTTTCACGCGTTCTTTTAACTGTAATACGTCCATGATATTAATTTTGACAGTTCTATTATTGGAATACAAAACGGTTCAATCCCTTGCCAACGACCAATATAAACCAAGTCTCATAAATTGCGCCCGTACAGTTTCCCGTACAAAACGTCGAAGAAAAACGGCCTGGGGCTGTTTTTTTTCTGCTCAATGTCCGGGTGCTGCCTAAACAGGTTCTGCATGTATATAAGGCCGGTTTCGCGCAGGCCGAAAAGTAAGCGCATAATTTACGGGGTGGCTGTTGATCCAATGCTTCCAGGAGCGGCACAAACAGCTGGACATACGGAAAGTTTGCTCAGGTTTGGTA
>JAYVAP010000760.1:0-4219 GCA_043750915.1 Spirosoma sp.
GGTTTGAAGGACGTAAGCAGCGTGAGATTGCTGAAGAGCTGCAAATATCCCCTAAAACGGTGGAGGCTCACATTAGCTACGCACTCTCCTACCTGCGCAAGGCATTGTTAAGTATTTTATCTTTTATTTTATTTTCATCTCTATAAAACTAAGGGAGATGTATTTTTTTTCTGTCTGTCTTTTTGAACAGCATTCAATCGTATGAAAAAAGGCATCTCAAAGCAAACCTTGTTTGAGCACTTTTCCGGGCAAGCTACCCCACTTCAAAAAAAGGCTATCGAAGAGTGGCTGAGCGAATTGGCTAATCGCGAAAATTACTTTGCTGCGTTGGATGAGTGGGAACGGCAACGACTACAGTATAATCCTAATGAGCACGAAGCGTTTGTTTCTTTATGTGCTAATATTGATCGTTATGAAGCAGAAAAATTTCAAGTACCGGCATGGCAGATGCCCGCTGCTCACCCACGATTTTCTGCCCGGTGGTTTTTAGTTGCAGCTTCATTGACAATTTGTATGCTGACAACAGGAATCTATCTTAACCGCTCCTTAATTTTTTATAAAACCCTTACAACAACTTTTGGCGAGGTACGCCGGGAGGTGCTCTCCGATGGTAGCGTAGTTATACTCAACGCCAACTCATCATTACAACTACCCCGATTTGGTTTTGGAGCGTCTTCGCGATCTGTAGTTCTAACGGGCGAAGCTAATTTTTCTGTCAAGCATACCAAAACAAATCAACCATTTATAGTCAAAACAAACAAATCATTTAGTGTAACGGTGCTGGGTACAGAGTTCACAATGTTTGCCCGGCAACGGGGATCAACAATTGTATTGAACAAAGGTAAAGTTGTGGTCAATTACCAACAGGCAACAAAGCCGGGACAATTGGCCATGCAACCCGGCGACATAGTATCTATCGATCAAAAAGGCACGCTGAAACGAACGCACACCGAAAAACCTGATAACCATGCCGCCTGGCAGTTGCGTCGATACGTCTTTTCTCAAACGTCACTGCTGGATATTGCGCTCATGCTCGAAGATAACTATGGTCTTAATATTACTATTCGCGATGAAGCCCTGGCCCACCGTACGATATCAGGCACATTCAGGGCTACCACGGCCGATGAACTGCTACAGGTCGTTACCGAATTGCTGAATGCGAATTACAACCGTCAAAACAATGAGGTTATTTTATTTGAATAAATTTAATTTTTAAAACACTGTATGAAACGACTAATACAACGTGCTGTGCCCGGTACCTTATTATTGGGCATACTACTTACTGGCTCTCAGGTCGGTACTTGCCAGACCTTAGCCATGGTCCGGCAAGTGCCCCGGCAGCCCACCGCCACGGATAGTCCGGTCAAGAGCATACTGACGCTCAAGGAAGTGCTTACGCAACTAAAACTGCGTTTTGGTGTAGATATTTTGTTTGAAGACAGGGTCATTCAAAACTACACCCTGCCTGCCAATACGCTACAAAGCGGAGAGTCGCTCACGGTCTCTCTGGATCGGGTATTACAACCCTTTAACCTCCGCTACCGGCGGGTTAAGGATGGGTCTTACCTGGTAATGACTCGCAAGTCAAACCGTAAAACGGCCGACTTACGGTTTGACAGTCAGTCTCTTAAAACCCTTTCCATTACGCCTGGCCCGGCTGTTGTTCCGTCTACGACCGAGTCTGTCGGCAATGCTGATTTGGTGGGTTCCCGCCCAGTAGCTGAATTAGCCAGGTTGCAGGAAATTCCTGTTCGCGGACGGGTTACTGACAGCGAAAAAGGAGAAGGTTTACCTGGTGTAAGCATTGCAGTGAAAGGCCAAAGCCGGGGTACAACGACCAACGCCAACGGCGATTTTCAGCTGAATGTACCCGACGAAAACAGCGTACTGGTTTTCAGTTACATCGGTTATGAAAAGCAGGAGGTGCGCGTGGGTAAGCAGACAACCTTTTCGCTGGCTCTGAAAGCTTCCGACGCTTCGCTGAACGAAGTGGTGGTAGTAGGTTATGGCTCCCAGAAAAAGCGCGACATCACCGGTTCAGTAGCCAGCGTGTCGGCCAGGGAAATTAAAGCCGTACCGGTTATGGGCGCCGACCAGGCCCTGGCGGGGCGGGTTTCGGGTGTGCAGGTGCAACAAACCTCCGGCGCACCGGGAGGAGCGGTGCAGGTGCGGATACGCGGGGTTAACTCTACGGCCGGGGGCGGAGCCAATCAGCCCCTGTACGTTATCGACGGCATTCCGCTCACCTGGAACGAAGGCGCCAACTCGCTTTCGGTAGGTAACGAAGGCTCATCGGGTGGCGCCGGCTCAAATGGAGCCTCGCCGTTGGCGAGCATCAACCCCAACGATATTGAAAGCATGGAAGTCCTCAAAGATGCCTCGGCTACGGCTATCTATGGTGCGCGGGCGGCCAATGGAGTCGTGTTGATTACGACCAAATCAGGGAAGTCGGGCAAAACCCAGATCAGCATAGACTCTTACTATGGGGTGCAGTCGTTGCGTCGGGAAATTCCGATGACCAACGTCCGCGAGCGGATGGGCTTTGTTTTTGAACACCGTCGGAATGCAGGCACGCGGGGCAATGAGGTGTTCGATATATGGGCTGTAAATCCGTATCTGTATGATTATGAAGGTACTAACTGGCAACGCGAATTGTTTCGGCAGGCACCTATGCAAAACCACAGCATCTCGGCAACGGGCGGCACCGACAAACTCCAGTTTGCCGTAAGCGGTGATTATTTCGATCAGCAGGGCATTTTGATTAATACCTACGCCAAACGCTACTCAACCCGCATCAACTTAGACATAAAAGCCACCGACCGCCTGAAATTCGGTACCCGCACCGCTTTAAGTATGCAACAGGGAAACGGGCAGGACACCGACGAGTTTTTTCAAAGCCAGTTGCTTTACCCGCAGTCGCCCCTCTCGCCTGTCTATGACTCTCAGGGTAACTTTGCCGGGCGGCCCAACAACATTATTAATGGCAACCTGTTTAGTGATGGCGGTGGTAATAATGTGGCAAACATGATGCAGCGCAAACGACTCTACGAACGCTACCGCATTATTTCAAACCTGTATGGCGAGTATGAAATCACAAAAGGGCTGTCGTTTAAATCGTTGTTTAGCATCGACTACCTCTTCAACGAGCTGACCAGCCACAACCCCATCTGGCAACGGGGCATTGATGCCAACACCGTTCAGACGGTGTTTGTCAGCCAACCCAAAACCTTTAACTGGTTAGCTGAGCAGACGCTGACCTACAACCGCACGTTCGGTGTTCATAACATCAGTGCCTTAGCCGGGTTCTCGGCTCAGCAGTTTACGCAGCGTTTTATGGGAGCCAGCGCTACAGGATCGCCCTCAAACGCGCTCGACCAGTTGGGAAATCAGCCTACGCCATTAAGTACTTTCGGGGGGCGAACACCTTCTGCCCTGGTGTCGCAGTTTGTGCGGGCTAATTATAGTTTCCGCGATAAATATCTGTTTACCGGCACGTTGCGCCGGGATGGGTCGAGCCGGTTCGGAGATAACTATAAGTACGGTCTCTTTCCGTCGGCCTCGGTCGGCTGGCGTATTTCGGAGGAGCCGTTCCTGAAAAGGGTGAACGCTATTCAGGAACTGAAACTTCGGGCTTCGTACGGTTCAACGGGTAATCAGAACATCGGCGATTTTCTTTACTCGGCCCTGATGGGCGGGGCCAATACGGTCTGGGGTAACAACATTGTTACGGGGTTAGCCCCCAGCCGGTTTGAGAACCCCAATATTCAGTGGGAACGCAACAACCAGATGGACATTGGTTTAGACCTGAGTTTGTGGAGTGGCCGGCTGAGCCTGACGATGGACTATTACGACAAACTAACCACAGGCCTGCTCGGTTCTGCTCCGCTGTCGGTTATTTCCGGGGTGGGTAATGGGTTCACCACCAACATCGGTAAGATTCGTAATCGGGGTTTGGAGTTTGCCCTGAATGCTACGGTATTTGACAAAAATGGCTTCCGCTGGACGGTCGATGGCAACATCGCAACCAATCAAAACCGCGTAGAGAGTCTTGGTGCCATACCCTTTATCAATGGTGCATCAATTGCACGAACCCCCAGCTTTATCAATCGCACCCAGGTAGGACATCCGATTGGCGGATTTAACGTCATTATAGAAAACGGTCAATATCAGACCTGGGCCGAAACCGCCGAAGCACCCACCGTCCGACTGGGCACACAAC
>JAYVAP010000761.1:0-2008 GCA_043750915.1 Spirosoma sp.
GCTGCCGTTGGCATGGTGTTTTTACTTGGCTTCATTGCCTGGCAACAGCTGACAATCAATAAGTTACAACAAAATATTGATCAGTTGAGCCAGCACCAAACGACCAGCCCAGCTCAGCCAGTTGCCGAAACAGCCGCACCGGATGCCGTAACCTTCCCGTCGAACCGGGGCTTAGACAGTCAACGCCCGCAAGCCCGCTCCGGCCCGCTCGATTACCCAACCCACCCCGGCGACGCTGTTGCCCGCCAACCCGACACGGTCTACATTACCCGCTACGTAACGGTGTCTGCGCCCGCCCGCCCGGCACCGAACCCATTGGCCTACCGGCAAGCTGATCCGGCCAATATTGTCCCCGCCAACCGCAGCCCGCTGCCGACCGACACACAACCTGACCAACGCCAATTTACCCCATCAGCCAACAACAGCCAACGCACCGACAGCGTGAACACGGTTTCGTTGGCACCGACGGGCACAGCAAACGCGCCGGAAAATCAACCCGAGTCCACCCGTTTGGCAACCCGCCATCCGAACGAAAAAACAGTTGTACCATCCGGGATCGTCCGGCAAAATACCAAAGCCAACCGTAGAAACAGCCCCGTGGAAATGGTTTTGGCCAATAGCCCGACCGCAGTCGATGGCAACCTGCCCGTGGCGACTGCCGATATTTTGGCGGGGACAAACATAACCGACGAGACACTTTTACAGCCAGCAGCGACCTATGCACTGGCCGAAATCCATCCGGTAACAACCGACCCCATCGACTGGAGCACCGGCCTGGTCCAACGCGTAAAATTTATACGGGTTAAACCGGCCGTTGCGACGGTATCGGTCATAACGGCCCCGGTCAGCAAGGTGGTCCCACCTGTAGATGCCCGTTTTCGGGTGGGGGTTGGCAGCGATGTGGGCACTAAACTATGGAGCGTAGGTGTGCTTGGCGAAGTAGTGATTGATGGGCACTGGGTGCTGGGTATCGGCATTGCCAAAAGCAGCACACTATTGGGCCGCTTCGCCACGGATAAGCAGTTTAACACCCAAACCAACCGCGATTTCCGGCGGGAGTTTGCCCGGGGTCTCGATCCCAAACGGCAAATTCAGAATATCGACGTACACCGATCGCAAATTCAGATACCCCTGTCGCTGGCCTATCGGTTACCGGTGAGCCGGTCCTGGGCAGTTTTACCCACGCTGGGCACTTTTCTGAATCTAAACCGAATTGAGCGCGTCTCTTTTTACTACACCGACTCACCACGTCAGTACGACGATGCGCAATTTAGCGACCGGCGCACCGCCGAATTGGTAGATACCTACACACTGGGCACGCAGGTCGAGTTTCAACGAAAACACTGGATTGTTCAGGGTGGACCAACTGTCATTATCCCCCTGCATTCGCCCGCGTCCCAATGGGGCCGTGACCCGCTGCTGACCCTGCGCCTGCGGTTGCTGTACCAGTTTTAACGAGTCTTGGTAGTTTATTCGGTTTGTTTGCTAACCCGCCAGATGCGTCCGGCGGCATCGTCGGCCACTAATAGCGAGCCATCGGGCAACACAGCTACGCCGACCGGCCGACCGTAAACATCTTTGCCCGTGCCAGCCACAAAGCCCGTCAGAAAATCTTCGGGCTTTCCGGGTTTTCCGCCCCTGAACGGAACAAAAACCACTCTATAGCCCGAAAACTCAGCGCGGTTCCACGAACCATGCTGCCCAATAAAGGCCCCGTTATGGTATTTTTCGGGAAATGCTGACCGCAGCCCGGCTGATCGCAGCCCCGTAATATCATAGAAAGCCAGGCCCAGTGAGGCCGTGTGTGCGCCCAGCGGTACATCGGGCATCACGGCTTTTTTGACCAGATCGGGCCGTTCACCGTGTCGACGCGGGTCTTCGTTGTGGCCGTAGTAGCTGTAGGGCCAGCCATAAAAAGCCCCTTTCTGCACACTTGTCAGGTAATCGGGCACCAACTCGTCGCCCAGTCCATCGCGCTCATTCACAGCCGTATACAGCGTTGGTTTGG
>JAYVAP010000762.1:0-5145 GCA_043750915.1 Spirosoma sp.
GTTGAGCCACAGGAACGCCGTCAGGTCCAGATACCAGCTTAGCACCACCAGCACTTGGGCCAGAATGGTGGCCCCGAACGTGGCCCGCCCGCCAACGGATTTAACGTAGAACGCTACCACGAACACGCCCAGGATAACCCCGTAGAACAGCGATCCCAGAATATTAACGGCCTCGATCATGCTGCCCAGCCGGTTGGCAAACTGCGCCACCACAATGCAAAACACGCCCCAGCCCACCGTGGCCCAGCGCGATGCCCGCAGATAATGCGCATCGTCGGCACCGGTCCGGACAAGGCGTTTATACACATCCACCACCGTTGTAGAGGCCAGCGAGGTGTAGGCCGAGGCAATAGACCCCATCGACGCACTGAAGATTACGGCAATCAGCAGGCCAATCAGGCCGTGGGGCAGGTAGTCGAGCACGAACCGCAAAAACACGTAGTTGACATCGTTGGTATCGGCCGCCGGGTTGTTTTTTTTGATGAGATTCACCACCTCGGCCTTCACCCCGCCGAGGGCCTCGTCGGTTTGGTGCAGCACCGCAGCGGCCGCGTTTTGCCCGGCTTGGTCGCTGGCATCCAGGGCTATCTGCATATCCAGCACGGCCCGTTGCCGCACCCTGGTCAGGTTCTGGTGTTTGGTGTCGGCCCGCTCATAAGCCCCCGCATACTGGCTTTGTTTGAGCTTGTCGGTTTCCTGCCGGTTAAAAAATGCGGGCGCGGGATTATACTGATAAAAGACAAACATCAGCACGCCAACCAGCAAAATCAGAAACTGCATGGGCACTTTGAGCAGCCCGTTCATGAGCAGGCCTAACCGGGTTTGCCCAATGGATTGCCCCGTCAGGTACCGCCCCACCTGCGACTGATCGGTTCCGAAATAAGATAATTGCAAAAAGAACCCGCCAATCAGACCCGACCAGAGGTTGTAGCGGCTGCTGGGGTCGAAGTGGAGGTCGATCAGGTTCATGCGCCCGGCTTTGCCCGCCACGTGCAGCGCATCCACAAACCCAACATTGGCCGGCAGCAGCCGAACCGTCAGAAAACCCGCCAGCACCATCGCAAAGGTGACAACGGCCATTTGCTGGAGGTGCGTATAAGATATGGCTTTTGTGCCCCCCACAACGGTGTAAATCAGCACGATACCGCCCATCAACAGGTTGGTCCAGTAAATATTCCAACCCAGAATAGTGGACAGAATAATGGCCGGGGCATAAATCGAGAGGCCCGTTGAAAGGCCCCGCTGAAGCAGAAAAAGCCCCGACGTGAGCGTTCGGACGCGCACGTCGAAACGCTTTTCCAGAAATTCGTAGGCCGTAAAAACCTTTAATCGATGAAAAATAGGGACGAACGTTACCGACAGCACGACCATTGCCAGGGGCAGGCCAAAATAGAACTGCACAAACCGCATCCCGTCGGAAAAACCCTGCCCCGGTGCCGACAAAAACGTGATGGCACTCGCCTGGGTAGCCATCACCGACAGTCCCACGTGGTACCAGGGCAGCGACCGCCCCGCCAGCAGGTAGTCGTCTAAGCTGCGGTTTCCCCGACTTCGAACCAGCCCATAGGCAATGATGCCCAGCAGGGTCAGCGTCAGAATCCACCAGTCGAGCGCACTCATGACAGCCAGCGCATCAACGCGTAGAATAACCCAATTTCAAGGGCTAAGCTGCCCAGCACAATGGCATAGAGCTGCGGCCACGAGCGAACAAAGGGTGGCAGGTCGGCGTGATCTTCGGACATAAAACGGCGGGTTAATGAAATACGACCGGCGAAATTACAGCAAATCGGCGTATCGGGCCGAATAATCCTGCCAAACGCTTCACTGACCAATCCGGAGGTGATAGCTGGCAAAGGGAAGAAGAAAGATGGGCGTTTCAAAACGGGGGCCAACAGCGAAAGGCAGGTAAGCCGCCAGGTCGAAGGCATGGCGACGACGGTCGAAGCGAACACCCGCCGACAGAGCCCCCACTAAACTCACTGAATTGCTCGAAATGCCACCAATAAGAACAAAGTTCTCGCTGATAAAACTCAGCTGGGGCCTTACTTTTCTGACAAATCCGAGCGTGCCCACCGCACCACGCGAAAGTTGCCCGTTCGACACGCTCCACCCCAGACCAAAGGTGGTGTTGTTCTGGCGGTCGCCGATGGTGGCAATTCCCTGCAGATAGCCAATGCCCGCTATAGAATTTCGATTTCCGTTGGAAAAGATTCCGTCCGACTGTTGTGACCCAATATACTGTGCCTGTACGCCCAGGCGAACCCGGTTGCTCACCGGCAACGACACTTTGGTGTTTACACTGAAGAGGAGCGTTGGGAAAAAGGAAAGAAATGTGGTGCCCACGCTCCAGTTATCATTGATGCCGTACTCAAACTTACTGAGATATACGGCGTAATTAGAAAAATACACTTTCCCTGCAGCAGGTTGAAAGGCCGTTGGGGCCAGTCGCATGGTCTGCGGAAACAGGTTGGGATACGTTTGGACCGGCACATCAGATTCTTCGATGCGCAGGATCTGGCGGGTCTGTAGCCGGACCTCGCCCAGCTTACGGGTCATAATAACGGTTTCGGCACTGTCCTGCCGAATCACTTCGCCCCGCACCTCAGTGCCGTCGCGGAGTACCACTGTTTGCCCGCGTTTGGCGGATGCGGGCACAGGCTTCGGCTTGTAATAATCGTCCTGAGCAGCAACCCGGCCGGCCAGCAACAGCAGCAAAATCAGACAAACGGGTTTCATAAAAAACAGGGGGCGATGACACCCGGTGGTTGGGTAGCTTACGAAAAAAATAAGAACTGTTTTCATCGGGGACGGTGTTCAGTTATTGATAAGCAAAGTTGATAATTTCGTCATGCAAACGGTTACCCACCGGCAGTTATTTTTCCAACACGTAGCCCAGACCTCCGATTTCCCTTTAGCGTTGGAAATTGACCGGGCCGAAGGGGTGTTTCTTTTCGGTCCTGCCGAACCGGGCACGGCGCCCAAACGGTATGTAGACCTGATTGCCGGCATCGGGGTCAGCAACGTGGGGCATCGCCACCCGCGTGTGCTGGCCGCCATTCAGCAGCAATTGGACAAATACCTGCACCTGATGGTCTACGGCGAATATGTGCAAACGCCCCAGACCCTGCTCGCACAGGCCCTGGCGGGCACGCTGGCAGGAACTCCGCTCAACACGGTCTATTTCACCAACTCCGGCACCGAAGCCGTGGAAGGTGCCATGAAATTAGCCAAACGCTACACCGGCCGAACCGAAATTATCTCGTGCCTCAACGCCTACCACGGTGCCACGCAAGGTGCCCTGTCGCTCTCCGGCGACGAGAATTTCAAGCGCAACTACCGCCCCCTGCTGCCCGGCATCCGCCACATTCGCTACAATAACCGGGCCGACATCGACCATATCGGGTGCCGAACGGCGGCCGTGGTGATGGAAGTGGTTGGGGCCGAAGCGGGTGTGCGCGTACCCGATGCGGCTTATCTGCAGGCCGTTCGCCAGCGCTGCACCGAGGTGGGCGCGTTGCTTGTTTTCGACGAAATCCAAACCGGTTTTGGCCGGACCGGCACGTTCTGGGCTTTCGAGGGCGCGGGCGGGCCGGGATCGGCGGTGGTGCCCGATGTGCTGCTGTGTGCCAAAGGCATGGGGGGCGGCATGCCCATCGGGGCTTTTATTGCGTCGGCAGAAGTGATGAGCGTGTTCAAAAACAACCCCGTTCTGGGCCATATCACCACCTTTGGTGGGCATCCGGTGTCGTGCGCGGCTTCGCTGGCTACGTTGCAAATCATTCAGGATGAGCGGTTATACGAACGGGCCGAGGCCAAAGGCCAGTTGTTCCGGCAGTTGCTGGTGCATCCGGCCATTCGGGACATACGCGGTAAGGGGCTGCTGCTGGCCGTTGAGTTCGACTCTTTTGCCGTGCTCAAACCCATCATCGACCGGGCCATTGCCGGGGGACCATCCAGTCCGGGACCATCCAGTCCGGGATCATCCAGTCCGGGACCATCCAGTCCGGGCGTTATCACCGATTGGTTCCTGTTCTGCGACAATGCCATGCGCATTGCCCCGCCGTTGATCATCACCGATGATCAGATTTGGGAAGCCTGCGCGGTGATTCTGGAGGCCATCGATTTTGTTGCCGACCACTAAGGCAGTTCGCTTACGTCTACGGAAAAAGCACCGTCAGCGTTCCGAGCGCAAGGGCGATGCCGAAGAGAATGAGCAAGCCGATCAGCACGGTTTTGAGCAAACTACCGGATTTTCTGGGGGGCGTGGGGTTTATGTTCATCAACAAAAGTAGATTTTTAGGATCGATTATAATTCTTTTCGGTTAATTGCGAGGACTTTACGCACAGCCCAGACAGCCCGCAGTCGGGCAGTAGATTTCTTTGAATTTGCAAAAATAGCATTTTACGTTTGTCAGGGCTTTGTTGAATAGCTCCTATGGATGCATTCCAATTTGTCGCTTGAAATGATGCAGCTTTGTTTATTTTTGTTGTCGACTTCTATCCGTACCTTACCTAAAAAAACATACTCATGATGACCCAGGACCAGTACATGGCTTAGCCCAACAGAAGTACCAACAATTAGCAGTGGAAGCACCTTGTGCCGCATGACTAACCACTACGGCCAGGCTTTGTCAACCCAATCAGGGCACGTCTCAGCCGTCCCTGCCATCTCAGTCGTCTCCGCCATCTTAGCGGTAGCTGCTATCTCACCAGCACGGTCTCCAGAAGTGATTTATGCCCTCGCTGACGGCCTTATGCTTTTGTTTGACGAAGGCGATAAAGAAACTAAACTGGGGCGAACATTCTCTTCCAGGGACCTCCCAGACAGCCATGTAGAGAATAGAGCAGGCCAAATTAGGGCATCAAATTATGTGGGGCATGTAGGTGCCAGGAGCTAATTCTGGACTAAATGGCAAAGAGATCTTCAAGCCCGTATCGATGAAGGGAAGGAATTGGTCTTTATCAGCGATTGGATCGGACCGCACAGGCCGCCCTGCGCCGATGCGGTCGTTTAGCTTCATCAACAGCACCAACAGAGTTATACCCAGAGCGTGCAAATTCTTGACATTTACCATGCTATGTAGCATCTTGGGTCTGTTGGCCAGTTGGGTATTACTTGTCCCGCAACGCGCCAGGCATGGCTCG
>JAYVAP010000763.1:0-2198 GCA_043750915.1 Spirosoma sp.
TTCCTCCCGCGCATAACCCGCGTTGAGCAGGTCGATTTCAGCCTGTTGCTGTCGGACGCGTTCGGGAGTCAGGCCACCGGCGTAGCTGGCCGTTTGGGAGTGATCGGCAATGCCGAAATAGGTCAGGCCCAGTTCGCGGCAGCGGGCCGCCATGTCGGCAACGGTCTGTTTGCCATCCGACCATTTACTGTGGTTATGGAGGGTTCCGCGCAGGTCATCCCACGTCACCAGTTCGGTGGGCTGGTGGCGGGCAGCCCACCGGAAAGCGAAGTCGTCTTCCCGCATTTCGGGAACGATATAGGGCAGGCCCGCCCGCGCATAGATGGCGGTTTCGTCGGTATCCTGCGCGGTATAAGCGGCCTCCAGCAGCGACATGCCCGCCGGCCCCCGCTGTTGCAGGTGCGGGTCGGCCGCCGTTTGAACAAACAGTTGCCGGTCCATCTGCGCTGCCGGATATAGTAGCAGTTCAACATTCACCTCGAAACCCGTTCGGCGACCCCGCCAGACAAACGGCGACGAGTCCGTTGGGTTGGGTTGGGCATCGGGCAGGTCATTCAGGAGCCGCATGGCCGAAACCGGATCATTAGTTTGAACGAGCAGTTGCACCGTATCGACTTCGGGGGTTTGCCGCCGTACCTGCCCGCTGATTTCTACCCGCTCGAAGTGGCTCAGCAGTTCGTTGCGCAGGTCGTTGGCCAGCATCGCGCCTTTGTCCATGCGCACTTTGCCGCGCTGCGCCTGCAAAAATGCCAGGGCGGCCAGAATTTTTTCCTGCGTACTCTGGCCGAAGCCTTTTATGGCAGCCACCCGACCCGTTTGGCAGGCCTCCTGCAAATCGGTCAGGTTATCGACACCGAGTTCGCGCCAGAGCGTTCCGATTTTTTTGACCCCCAGGCCGCTGATCCGAAACATGTCGAGCACACCCGGCGGTGTTTGGGCCAGCAGGTCGTCGAGGTCGGTGAGGTGGCCGGTTTCGGCGATTTCGCGAATTTTGTGGGCTATCGACTTTCCCACGCCCGGTATTTTGAGCAGTTCTTCGACGGGTAAATTACTTAGGTCGGCGGTGGCTTTGTCGAGCGCAAAGGCAGCGGAGGTGAATGTTCGGGTGCGAAAGGCATCCTGCCCATGGAGCTCCATGAGCCGACCGGTTTGTTCGAACAGGTCAACGATTTCAGCATTGGTCATCGGCACAATGGCGTTTACTACGCAAATTAGTCAATTGGCCCGAAAGGTAAAGCAGGATAGTGCGGCCCACGTGATTTCATCAAATAAAACTGTATTTTTGCGGACCTGTTTTCCCAGAAAAATACAAATGCAGGCTTGTCTATAGATTCTTTTCATGAAGGTTCTTTACGATCATCAGGCCTTTACGGGCTTAGGCTATGGGGGGGTTTCCCGGTATTTTTTTGAGCTGATGCGCTTTTTTGCCAACCAGCAAAATATCGACTTCGAACTGTCGCTTCGGCTTTCCAACAACGACTACCTCGATGAGGCCTCTTTCAGCCGTCATGTCCGCTATCGTAGCCTGTCGCAGTCCCGCAACGTTAACCGGGTTGCTTCGGCACTCAACCGGATGTATAGCTTAGGCCGGATTCGGGCGGGCAAATTCGACGTGTTTCACCCCACCTATTACCACCGCTACTTCCTCGATTCGCTCGGCTCAAAGCCGTTTGTGCTGACTTTTCACGACGCAGCCAGTGAACGCTTCGGCGACATTTATCCCGATCTGGGCGCGGGTTTATACCAGATCAAAAAGACACTTATCGAACGGGCCGATGCCATCGTGGCGGTCTCGGAATTCTCCAAACAGGAGCTGCTGCATTTTTTTCCCATCGACCCGGCCAAAGTAAGCGTTGTTCATTTAGGCACGTCTTTTGGCCTCCAGCCAGCTGCCGAATTGCCCCGTTTATCGGTAGCAGCCGAACCGTTCCCCTACGTGCTGTATGTGGGTAAGCGCCGATTATACAAGAATTTTGACCCATTTTTCCGGGCCATGCAAATTGTGCTACAGCAACATCCCGACCTGTGCTTAATTTGTGCTGGGGGGGGGGGCGTTCAGCAGCGATGAGCAGACAATGTTCAACAATGCCCGGCTTGGCAACCGCGTTCATTACCGGCCCGTTACCGATGCGGGACTGCTCTCGCTCTACCGCCACGCCCGCGCGTTTGTGTTCCCCTCGCTGAACGAGGGCTTTGGC
>JAYVAP010000764.1:0-4828 GCA_043750915.1 Spirosoma sp.
TTCACTTTCTCATTCAGGTCGGCACGCTGACCGGTAGCAAAAATTTGATTGGTGGCCTGCTTCTGAGTGCCGCCACCTGCCTGGCCAATCCCGAAACGCCGGCCAAACTTCGCTCGTTCGATACCAGCGTGTATGTGACCCAGCAAAACAAAGTCAGGTTATCAATCCTGAAAACGGCTCCCGGCCTGGTATCTATCCAGTTGCTCGACCCGAAGAAGCACGTTTTGTTCAGCGATATAGTGGGCAAAAAAGACCTGAAAGCCGCCATCCTGTTTAACATGAGCGAGTTAGGCGACGGGGTTTACACGCTGGAAATAAAATCGGCCACCGGCAGCGTTCAAAAGCAGTTCACGGTAGCCACCCCACAGTCGGAACGCGTGATCGAGATCCGGTAAGCGTTGGCTCAATCCGGCTAAATAAGTGTAAAGTTGGTTAGATTAAGAAAACTAAAAAGCCTCTCTGCCCTGCGGAGGGGCTTTTTCATGGCATCCCGCGCCGATGGCAACCGCCTGCCTTATTCACAGAACAACTGAATTTATCGGTTCATCCTGCGCCCAGCACAGCAGTTGTCTGGCGAACATGCGCCACCAGATCGGGCCAGAAATGGTCAAACCGCTCCCCGATTGGCTCATAATACCGCTCCAGATCAATGACGGCCGTGTCTAAGCCCGACGGAAAAGCGGTTCGGCGGGCAACGCCTTTCAACGACCGGTCGATACCCGCTGTGGTGGCATAGTGCCGAATCCAGTCGTGCTGCACCAGCGCATCGAGCATCCTGACGGCGGGGGCCGGAAACCGGGCACTGTTGCGTTGCAGCGTTTCGTAGAAATAGTTCGTGAATGCGGGCAGGCTCTCGCCGGTGAGCCGGGTGAAATGAGCGGCCAGAAAATGATCGAAAAAAATATCGACTGCCGGACCGGCGTATTTGTGGCAACGCGGGCGCAGCAACGCCCGCACAGCCGCCACATCGGGGTGGTCGTCGGTGAAGCTGTCGATGGACCGGTGCAGCCAGATGCCCGCCACTTCGCCCGCCGTTAGCCCGTGGCGGGGATGTGCGGGGTCTCCCTTAATGAAATCGCCGAGGAAATTCCCCGCCAGCCACGCATCGTTCCGACCCGACAGCCAGCCATGTGCCAGCAAATTCATTGGCCCGGCACGTATCGCTCGACCGTCACGCCAAACCGGCGCAGAAAATCTACCCCTTCGTCGGAAGCAATGCCTTTATACTCTGCGTAGGAGTGCAGAAAAAGAACGCGGGCAACTTTCATGCTATAAATAATTCGGGCGCAGGCAATGCAGGGCGAGAGCGTTACATAGATGGTGGAGCCTGCCACGTCGGAGCCGTTTTTTGTGGCGTACAGAATGGCGTTTTCCTCGGCATGGAGGGCCAGTGAGCACGACCCTTTGGAGTCGCGGGGGCAGCCAACGCCCGCAAACTCCTCATCGCAGTTATGGGTACCGGCGGGTGGACCGTTGTAGCCGATGGAAATAATGCGGGTGTCGCGGGTGAGCACCGCGCCCACCTGCGCCTTGATGCAGTGCGACCGTTTGGCCAGGTTCACCGCCAGGTCCATAAAAATATCGTCGAAGCGGGGCCTAACGTGCGGTGCCCCGCCGGGACCCGGATGCGTGTTTGTTGATGGCGTATCGGTGATGAGCAGCATGGGTTTAAGCGGATTTTTTGCAAGGATAAACCGATTTACCGAAAAACCACGCCACCCGGCCAATGAATATGCCCGGTGCCACTACCCGAGCGCCAGGCCGGCCTCGGTTTTTTTGGATCGCAGCCAATCGGGTTTGGTGGTCACAACGGTTGCCTTCAGCTCGTTCAGCATGGCGTAGAGGCCATAATAAGTTCGGTTCACGTAGAGACCATCCTGCGATCCACGCGCTACTTTCGAGCTTTTCAGTTCCTCCACCTTAGTCAGCCCTTCGGCAAAAGCATATACTTCGTTGAAATACCGGTCGTCGCCAAAATCAAACACGTCCACGGCAAACGGTTCGCCCAGCATTCGGATCATCTGCTTGAATAGGCCCGAAAAAAACGCCCGGTCTTTCGGCGAATCGGCGGGGGTTAAAAACTCAAGGTTCTCGAAAATTTCTTCCGTCAGGGCATCGTCCTCAATGGTATCGGGGTTAACGAGCCGGAAATAATTATCGTAATAAAACGCCGGGATCACTTTCACGCAGCCAAAGTCGATAACACCCATGGTGCCGTCGGCCCGCATCAGAAAGTTACCGGGGTGCGGGTCGGCGTGAACCTGCCGGAGGGTGTGAATCTGGTAATCGTAGAAGTCCCACAGTGCCTGCCCAATCTGGTTGCGAACGGCGGGCGACGGGTTGGTTTTCAGAAATTCTTTCAGGTGCATCCCGTCGAGCCAGTCCATCGTCAGAATGCGTTTGGCCGACAGTTCGGGGTAATACTTCGGAAACACCAGGTCTTTGAGGTGGGCACAGGCTTCCGATATTTCGATGGAGCGTTTCAGTTCCAGGTCGTAGTCCGTTTCTTCGAGCAGTTTGGCCTCCACCTCACCCATGTAGCGGTCAATGTCGCGCTCGTTAAGCTTCAGCAGTGTCACGGCCAGGGGCTTGGCAATGCGCAGATCCGACGTAACGGCATCGGCTACGCCGGGATACTGCACTTTCACGGCTAATTTTTTCCCATCTTTCCACGCCACGTGGACCTGCCCGATACTGGCCGCATTGACGGCTTCGATCTCAAACGTATCGAACAGCTGCGACGGCGTTTTGCCGAAATAGGTTTTAAACGTTTTGACGACTAATGGTCCTGACAGCGGGGGTGCCGAATACTGCGCCATCGTAAACTTGTCGGAGTAGGCTACGGGCAGCAGCCCCCGGTCCATACTCAGCATCTGGGCCATTTTCAGGGCCGATCCTTTCAACTCGCTCAGGGCATCGTAAATATCGGCTGCGTTGTCCCGGTGGAGTTCTTCTTTGGTCCGGTTCGGGTCGAGCAGTTTTTTGCTGTAGTGCTTGATATAATTTCCGCCCACTTTCACGCCAGCCTTCACAAACTGACTGGCACGGGCAACCTTCGTCGTTGGAACGGAGCTTTGGGTCTTCATAGGGCGAACGGGCAAATGGGTGAATAAGCAGCCAGCAAAGGTCTTTCACCCATTCACTTATTTGTTTTGGTAGATGAACTTAGCGAAATCAAATAGGGTATCGAGGGGCGAGCGGCCAATGAGGTCGAAGGAGGTATTGACGGCTTTTTCGATAGCCGTATCGGTTTTCTCGAAGTTTTTGCTCACGTCGCGTACCCAGAAATTAAGCACAAACAGGGTTTGCCGCCAGAGTGCGTTGGGGTATCGGTCGGTGACGAAGGCGCGTGGTTCCACTTCCTTGCTTTCGCGCCCTTCGGCCAGCAAATCGCGGGCGTAGTCGAAAAAAGCATCCTTAAAGGGGTGCAGCACGCGGCTTTTGGTTTCTTTGCCCGCCCGGCGTGCCTGCAACCCGGCCCGCGAGCCAGGGCTTTGCATGGCTCCTTCGTTCAGGCGGCCATAGCTATAAACGGCAAAACTGCGCTGACCTTTGAGCAATTCGATCCAGGTGTAGTAGAATGCCAGCAATTTCTCCCGCACGGAGTAGCCCTGATACGTGTCATCGGCTTCGACGGTTGCTTTGGCTTCGGTGAAGAACGCCAGCCAGATATCGGCCTCAATGGCATCGAAACTGGCGTAGTACGTATAAAAATCGGCTTCGGGCAGTTTGAGTTTTTTGACAAACTGGAAGACGGAGGTGGGTTGCTGGCCATGTTCAAGAACGTATTCCGTATAGGCCTTACGGATTTTTTCGAGCGTTTCCATATATCAGCCTAACGGTCTGCTTGCCGGAAAAGTTTGACGTATAGGGGTGGCAAAAGCGAATCAATACCAGGAACTTATGGGTCGTTCGCTGCTCGTCGGGTATGTTGGCTAGGCTGATTGTCATGGTCGGGCTGGTTTGTTTGTAAAGATACCCACAGTCATTTTAAGTCGGCCACATACGCCCCCATCTGCCGCACCGAATAACAGGCAATGCCGCGTTGCCGGGCATCGGCTAACAGCTTGTCGGTCAGGGGTGTTTTATTGGAATCGTCGAAAATAATGTGGCGGGCCACCACCCGGCCTGTCAGCTGGTTCCAGTCGTGCAGGGCGTTCCGGCGGATAATCAGGTAATCGACTACGGCGGGCAGTTTCCAGTGTTTTTTACCCGTAAGTTTATTAACCAGCAGCAGCGTTTTACCCCGCCAAACCCACAGGGCATAATCGCTCGTGCGGTGGTAAGCCGCCAGTTGTGCCAACGAATCGTCCGAATCACTAAGGGCGCGGCCGTCTGTCCGAGTCAGTCGGGTGGTCGCGATGTTTCTGATACCCCACTGCCCAAAGGTATTTTTGAGGTAGAAATCATACGAGCGTGTGTCTGCCGGGTCAAGGTCGGTGAGCAGCAAGCTGGCCTGGCCGTGGGTAAGGCTAACGGCCGTTCGGTGGGGCAAAAAATGCACCGCCAGTTTCTGTTGCTGCTGCTGGGCATAGTCGTTCCACAGGGTCAGGCCCGCCAGCAGCAGAGCCGCCACGCAGGTAGCCCAGAGGTAGGCCCGGTGGCGGGTCAGCACCAGCGAGATGCTGCACAAAATTACCGTGTAGACCAGCAGCATGGCCCCCGCCGACAGCCACAGGCCATCCCAGGCCGCACCGGGTAGCTGGCCCGTTTGCACCACGGCTGCGTTGAGCAGCCAGGCCGTTTTTTGCAGGCACCAGCCCAGCACGTCGTTCAGACCGGGCACCCAACTAAAGGCTAAAGTGGCCATGGCCAATGGTAACAAAAG
>JAYVAP010000765.1:0-3853 GCA_043750915.1 Spirosoma sp.
GCACCATAAAAACCCGGCTTCTTTTTTGGCCGTAAAATCAGACTATCGTTGTCGTGGTACAAAACCACCCGCGCATTGGTGATGCCGGTCTGCGTTAAGTTCGTTGTGGAGCCAAGTTTGGCTGTCCAGCTAACCTGTGCCTCCACGGTGTCGGCGGGGGTGAGCAGGGCAAAAACCACCACTTTGGGTGCTAACTCAGGCAGCAGCACCTCATCAATCAGCACCGGGCTTTGACAACCCGTCAGGCCGCATAGCAACCCAACAAACAAGGCATATTGGCTTCGCATGACGGTGGGTAAGTACTGGGACCATACGTCCCAGTACTTAGTAAGCAGAGAAAAAGTCGAAAAATCAGCTAAAAGCGAAACCGAAGACCGAGGCTGATGGCGTACTCGTTTTTGAGGTTTCCCAGCTTAACGGCCCGGTCGTTGAATCCAAAGGGTTTTTCAACCAGCAACTCCACCCCAAACCGGTTGGTGAGTCGGCCGAACTGCAGGCCCAAACCCGGCCGCAAAACCACCGAGCTGGCCTGAACCACGCCTTCCTGCCGGTAGCGATCCAGACCAATGCCGAGGTGAGGAAATAACTGTACTTTGCCATTACCGATGTAATACCGCCCAAAAACGCCGGCACCGGCAAGGCGAACGTTACCCACATCTTTGCCAAACCGCCCTTCCACACCGGCCAATACCCGATTCGTAAGCCAGTAGCCCACCCGTGGGGTCACCGAAAACGCGCCGGACGAGGTGAGCGCGGGTGCCGCGTTAATGCCAATCCACAGGCGGTGTTCAGGCGGGGTCTGCGCCAGCAAAGGGCTGGTGAGCAGCGCAAGCAGAAAGATTTTAAGGATGTTTTTCATAAGAAATGTTAAGTTTATTATTGAAAAACAGGCAGCCTGACTACATAGTAATCAGGCTGCCTGTTCAACATTTAATAACTTTGGAACAGATTATAAGTACTCCAGCTCAATGAATGCGTAGCACTGCATGATGCCACCGTTACTATGGCACCAAGACCACCAGCATAACCCAGCCGAATGAAGGTACTACCCATTCCACTATTCGATTCCGGGCCTCGATCAAACCAGGTTTCCTGACCACTGATCCAATAATAAATTCGGGCAGAATTAAGGTTCACGGCTACACTGGCCTCATCCGAGATGAGCCATTCAGGTGACCTGAACCTCCATATATGTCTATACTCTCCTTGGGTTAGAACCAGTGCCGTACCGTATACGGCGTAATTCAACTGCTTGTATCCCCAAACCCATCGGCGCCCTATGGCAGGGCCATACTCTTGGGTATATTCGCGGGCGTTCTTGTTCGAACCAGCAATAACAGGAGTGATTTTTGAGACCGTTTTTATCTCCACATCCTGGGTCTTCACTAAGGAAGCATTGGCGGCCGGGTTGGCCAGCAAACCAATATTTGCTTCGTCGGTCTGCGACACTTTGTTGTCAGCCGTGATTCGGTAAACAGTCTTGCCTACCTGAATGTACCCATCCTGATTGAGCAAGGCAGCAAACGAGGGGTCATCGACTTTTGTCAATGCATCCTTTTTTTGTTCGGCCTGGGTAGCCTGATCTTCGGTGGTTGAGGCCTTCAATTGCTCATCGACGGCATTATTGGCGGACCTCGATGAACGAAACGAGTTGGCCGTTTCCCACTGGGTCAGGGCAACCTTGTCGGCTTTGTCAAGGCTGATCAGCGCCTTTTTAAAGGCATCGTTGTCGGCAAAAACCAACATGCCTTTCCTGACCTCAACCGGAACCGCACCGATTTTTGCACCCTGACTCTGTTGCTTGTCAGGCTGTACTTCAGGCTGCTGCTGCTGACACGAGCAGGCAAGGGTGGCCACTGTCACTACCGTCGCGAGTAGGCGAGTAGAGACTCACTAAAATTTTTCATTGATTACATTGGTTAAATGGAAAAAATAATTGAGTATTATACCACATGCGTCGTGCGTGCTGCAGTCACTCACGGCTTAGGGGTGGCACAAACATAACGATGAACCCTATAAGTTATATATACAAGCGAATGTAAATATTTTTTAATTATCCAACGGCCCCGGAATCTATATAATAAAACCGGCAAAATCAATTCTGGTCTTTTGGTGCAAACCAAAGACCAGAAGGTACTTAGCCTGAACGAGCGGGGGCAGAATGCCTGCTCATTCAGCGATGGATAACTATTTTCCTGGTCTGGCTTCCATTCTGACCCACAATCTGCAAAAAATACAGACCCTCAGGCAGGGCAGCTACATTGAGTGTTTCCGGGTTAGTTTTCGCCGGTTTCTGCGCCACCACCCGGCCAGCCGCGTCGAGCAGCAGCAGGGCTGTGCCAATGGACGGCAACCGCCCAAAAGAGACCGTCAACGCCGAGGTTGCAGGGTTCGGAAAGACCTGCACCCCGGCGTTGTTCGGCTCCGTTGCGGTGACGGTTCCCATGTCGAAGCGACATAAGTACACCTCCCGACCCGTTAGTTCGATGGTTTGCTGCCAGGTTTTGTAACGCACCACCAAGCTCGTTTTCTGGCCATTGGCGGCATACGGATTCTGGGCCGCAATCAGGATCTGGTTGCGGTTGGCCACGCCCCGCCAAACGGGCAACTGCCTGTCCATCAGGTCGCGGGCGGGCGTTTCAATCACCAGTTCGTAGGCACCCTGCCACATATCGGCAAAACGCGAAAGCCGGTAGAGTCCGTGTATGAAATGCTCATAGGCGGCATGAACGCTGTTGCGGCCCGGCACCAACTCCGACTCATCCCAGAGCCACAGCCCGGCGGCTCCCGAAAAAAACGGGAAAATGGCGGTGGCTTCGGCCATAAATGGCTGAATGAAATTAGGGTAGCTCGGGGTGGTGTTATGATACCGCAGCCATACCCAGGGCACCACCGGTTTGTTGCTCCACGCCCGGTTGGCTTCTACCTGAAACAGCAGATACGCCAAATAGTCCGGTGCCAGCGGATTGGGGTAATCATAATAATAATAGGCTGAAGGCGACAGCGCGTCCAACTGCGTATAAAACGGCCCGCCAACCGCCCGCCCGGTCGAGTCTTTTACCAAGTAGTTGACCCGGTTGAGGTTGGTTGTCCAGTCGGCCCAGGTGTTGCCCGGCACGTTCAGGTACGTGTTCAGAATGGGTGTGTCGGCGTAGCTGCTGACGGTGAGGGTGGTTAGGTCGGCGTTTTGCCGCAAGTAGCGCAGGCATTCGGCATAGAGGTTACGGATGGCTGTTTTGTAGGCCGCCACAAAATCGGCATCGGGCAGGTTGCGGTAGGCAGCGGGCACGCGGCTATCCTGTTTGAGTCGCAGAATGCGGATGTCGGTCTCGGCAATACGCTCCACGTCGATGGTCAGGTGGCTGGCCTGAATAATGTATTTTCCGGCGGCATTTTTGGCTCCCCCCGCCACATCCGACAGCCACCGGTTCCATTTGGCGCGGTAGGCGTTCATGTCGTTGGCCCAGGGGCTGTCCAGGGTTTCCCAGGGCTGATTCAGGTCGGTGGCAATGCCGTAGTAAATAATAGCCCGCTGGTTGGGCTGAACCACCCGGCCAAACTCTTCGTCGTTGATGCGGTCGATATGGCTGAAGCCGTGGCGCAGCGGGCGGCCCTGTGTATCGCCAAAGCGCGGCCCGCTGTAAACGACCGGAAAGGGCAGGCTGAAATTCGGGAATTTGTCCCACTCAATGCGATTGGGCTGACTGACGGGCACGAACGGAAGCCGGTCGGCGCAGGTCTGCTGAGCCATTGCCAGGCGGTGTGAGCCGAGCCACAGACCGGCCACATACATAAAGATTACCCGGATTCGACGGCTCATGGCTTGGATTTTCGTCAAAACTACTGAATTTTG
>JAYVAP010000766.1:0-8423 GCA_043750915.1 Spirosoma sp.
GTTAGTTGCCCCTTGTAGGTGATGGTGCGGCAGGAGAGCGACGAGAAATAGAAAGTGTCGACGCCCGCAATCGTTTCGTTAACGATACGGGTGCTGTAGTTACGCAGAATGTAGAGTTTACGCTCAAAATCGTCGGGGTTAGAAATATCGTCGGGCCGTTTAATAAATACCTGCTCCATTTGCGGTTCGCAGGAGCGGGAGCCGCTGCCCAGATCGCCGTTATTAACCGGCACCACGCGGTAGCAGAGCAGTTCCAGCCCAATCCGCTTCATTTTCCGGTTCAGCACGGCCCGGCATTCTTCGCGCAGCCACACATCTTTCGGGAAATAGACCATGCCCACCCCATACTGACCGGCGGGGGGCAGGTGAACACCGAGTTTGCGGGTTTCGTCGAGGAAAAACTCGTGCGGAATCTGAATGAGCAGACCCGCCCCATCGCCCGAGTTGGCTTCGGCACCCACGGCTCCCCGGTGTTCCATGCGCCGGAGCATCTGGAGCGCGTCGGCAACAATCTGGTGCGACTTGCGACCTTTAATGTGGGCTACAAAGCCGATGCCGCAGCTGTCGTGCTCAAACTCGGGGCGATACAGGCCGGTGGCAGACGCGTTTGCTGCCGATGCGGGGGTCGGTTGATCAACCTGATCAGACATGGTCGTAACAGTATTGGGTTGAGCCGCCGTTTTTGCCTTCACTTTAACGAAATAGCAAAATAAAGCGGCAGTTTTTAGGAAAATCTAAATTTAAGAAGGCCCCGGCGGGCAGTTGAATCAGAAGCTAAGGGCCGGGTTGACGGGTGTTTGAGACAAAGTCATGCAAGATACTCAATAAAAAAATTTGGTAAAAGCCGACTTTGGCCGAATTTAGTATCTACGCTACAGATTATGAATTTGATTATACTTGTTCTTAGAAAGTGACTATAAACCGGTCGCCAACTGCCTTTTTGTGGTCCAGCTCAGTCCTGCATAAAGGGGGATAAAAACGAAAAAGCCGCTCCGAGGGGCGGCTTTTTCGTTTGTCAGTGATCCGGCTGGGATTCGAACCCAGGACCCATACATTAAAAGTGTATTGCTCTACCAGCTGAGCTACCAGATCATTCTCCCGATTTGGGAATGCAAAAGTATGACTTATATTATTAAATCGCAATAGGTGACTTAAAAAAAAATAGTTTTTCCGTCAATTTAACCGCGTCAACGGCTTCCCGCACGTCGTGGACCCGCAGCAGCGAGGCCCCCTGGAGCAGCGCAGCCGTGTTCAAAACCGTGGTGCCGTTCAGGGCTTCATCGGCCGTGATTCCCAGCGTTTTCCAGACCGTTGCCTTGCGCGAAAGGCCAACCAGCAACGGCTCCTCAAACAGCCCGAAGGCCCCGAGATTACTGAGCAAATTAAAATTTTGCGCCACCGTCTTGGCAAACCCAAAACCAGGATCCAGAATAATATCCTGAACGCCCAGTGCCCGCAATTCGCCCAGTCGAACGGCCAGCTCGTCGATCACTTCGGTCACAACGTTTTCATAGGTGGCCAGCGACTGCATTGTTTGGGGCGTGCCGCGCAGGTGCATCAGCACGTAGGGAACGCCCGGCAGGGAGGCAACGGTGGCAAACATGGCCGGGTCGAGGGTGCCGCCTGAGACATCGTTTATCAGGCACGCCCCCGCGCCAACGGCCTGCCGCGCCACCGATGCCCGGAAGGTGTCAACCGAAATCAGGGCATCGGGAAAAGCGTGTAATATGGCCTCAATGGCGGGTAGTACGCGGTCGGCTTCCTCGGCGGGGCTAACATCGACCGCGCCGGGCCGGGTCGAGTAGCCGCCAACGTCCAGAAAAGTGGCCCCGTCGGCCAGCATCTTCCGGGCCGTCTCAACGGCTTTTTCGGTGGCTACGCGGCTACCACCGTAGAACGAATCGGGCGTTACGTTCAGAATACCCATGACGGCGGGCAGGGTCAAATCGACCAATCGACCCCGGCAGTTCAGCGTTTTTTTCGTAACTTTCGGCATAAAAATCGTCAGTAAGACCCGGCGTTGGGGCTTTTGTTGGCCGGGCAAATGAGTGGGTCCGCCCCAGGCGGTAAAACTACGAACTGAATTGCCAGCCGCCCAACGCCTGAACCTGCTTAACCCGCTGACGAACTAATTTATGGACTCTGTGAATACGGAAACCGAATACCGGCACATTATTCAGCGTTGCAAGGCGTTGTTTCTCAAAAAAAATAAGGACTATGGCACGGCCTGGCGCATTTTGCGGTTGCCCAGCATTACCGACCAGATTTTTATCAAAGCCCAGCGTATCAGAACCCTGCAGGAAACGGGCATCAGCCGGGTAGATGAGGGCATTGGGCCGGAGTTTATCGGCATCATCAACTACTGCGTTATGGCCCTGATTCAGTTGCAGTTGCAAAAAGAACCGACCAGCGGCCCCATCCGCTTAGACATACCGGTGGACGAACTCGAACAACTGTACGACGGGCAGGTGGAGCAGGTGATGGAATTGCTTTTCGCCAAAAACCATGACTATGGCGAAGCCTGGCGCCACATGCGCGTGGGTTCCATGACCGATATTGTTCTGATGAAGCTACTCCGTACCAAGCAGATCGAAGATAACCGGGGCACTACTTTGGTATCGGAAGGTGTTGATGCCAACTACATGGACATAATTAATTACGCCGTTTTCTGCCTGATAAAAAGTGATGCGGACACGCTGTTCGCTTAGATTTATAAACACAGTAGACAGGATGTCTACGTCACTATGAACCCAATTGCTACACCGCCCAAGTTGAAAACGGGTACGCCCCTGATGCTTTGGGCTGCCCGGATTGCCCGTTTTCTGGTGGGCATTGTTTTTATCTTCTCCGGACTCATCAAGCTCAACGATCCCGTTGGTACGCAGATCAAGTTTGAGGAATACTTCGAGGTTTTTGCGCAGGACATTCCCCTGCTGCACGGCTTTTTTATGGCCCTGGTACCCTTCACGCTGGGCATGTCGGTGTTGTTTTGCGCGGCAGAAATCATTCTTGGCGTGGCTCTGATGGTCTCCTACAAACCGAAAGTTACCACCTGGCTGCTGTTTTTTCTGATTGTATTTTTCACGTTCCTGACCTTCTATTCGGCTTATTTCAACCGCGTAACGGACTGCGGCTGTTTTGGCGATGCCATTAAACTCAAGCC
The DNA here is from genome assembly GCA_043750915.1 of Spirosoma sp. GTDB lineage: Bacteria > Bacteroidota > Bacteroidia > Cytophagales > Spirosomataceae > Spirosoma. Next base: position 3,164 of record JAYVAP010000766.1, read on the forward strand.
CTGGACATCGTTCAGTAAAGACGTGGTGCTAACGGTGCTGATCCTGTTCATTATTGGCCATCGGAACCGCATCAAACCCCGCAATACGGGCTGGCTCGTTGGCCTGACCACCGTGCTGACGCTGGGGCTGGGCCTGTATGCCATCGCGTTTTTGCCCCCGCTCGATTTGTTGCCCTACGCGGTTGGCAAGAGCATTCCGGCCCAGATGAAGCCGTCGGAGCCGCTGCGCTACCAGTATGTGATGGCCAAAAACGGGAAGAACACCACGTTCGACCAGTATCCTGCCGACACGACCTACAAGTTCCGGGAGATGGTGCTGATCAACGAAAACGCCAAACCCAAAATTACTGATTACCGGGTTTGGAATGATGCAGGCGACTTTACCCAGCAGACCTTTGAGGGGACCAAACTGTTCGTCATTGTCAAGCATACGAAAGACATCGACGCGGGTAGTATTCCCGCCATTCGGTCGCTGGTGCGGAATTTGCAGGGATCCGGCGTAGAAACCTACGTGCTGACATCGGTTGGTGACGACGAGATCAACGCGTTTTTAACGCAGTATCAGCTGGCGGTGAAGCCCTACAAAGTCGATGGCACGGTGCTGAAGACCATCATGCGGGCCAACCCCGGCACGTGGTTGCTGAAGGATGGCGTTGTGCGAGGCAAGTGGCACTACAACACCACGCCGGATGCGGCAGAGGTGGTTAAGCGCGTTGGGGGGTGAAAAATATTTTTCTGATCGGGATGCCAGCCAGTGGCAAAAGTACCATTGGCAAGCGAATGGCCGATGCACTCCACTATCGATTTTTGGATACCGACCGGCTCATTGTGCGCCAGGAAGGCCGACCCATTGCCGATCTGTTTGCGCAGTCGGGTGAGGCTTATTTCCGGGAAGCCGAACGGCGGGTGTTGCGCACGATACAGCCCGGCAGTAGTTTAGTGGTCTCAACGGGGGGCGGTATGCCCTGTTTTCACGATAACATGCGCTACATCAACGCCACGGGGGTCTCCGTTTTCCTCGACGTGCCGGTGTCCATACTGCACAGCCGGATGTTGGCCCACGCCCAGCACGACCGCCCGCTCTATAGCCATAACGATCCTGATTTGCTGGCTACGCTACAGGAGAAATACACCAGTCGCCTGCCGTTTTACCAACAGGCGGACCTGATTATTCCCGGCGAAACAGACCCGGACGAGGTGCTGCGGCTGGTGGGGGAGTGGTTATAAAAAAACCAGTCGCAATGTGCTGCGCCTGGTTTACAAATGATACCCGCAAAATATATGGCACAGTTAGGTGCGCATACATGAGGAGTTATCTAAAAAAATGTTCCGACCGACAGCATCACGTTTACGGCATTGGTGCTGAGGGCAGCCGAGCCGTAATCAGCTGTGTTGGGCAGTGTGTAGGGTGTAACGGCTGATTTGAACGTGCTGAACGTACCGGACAGGTCGGCAAAGTATCGCTCGTTGCGCAGACCCAAACCACCGGAAAATAGCAGCCGGCTCCGGTCTATTTTATCCAAACCGGGGCTATAAGGGTCGGCTAAGTAAGCCGCCCCGCCCCGAACCCGTAATAAACCCGCGCGAAACTCGGCCCCGGCCCGGAAGTTGACGACGTTCTGATAATCTTTCTGTACCGTAGCTTTAGCATTCGCCCGGAAGTCGCTGTTTTGCTGGGGGTTATCATTAAAAGAGGTGCTGGCTCTCATGCCCGCATACCCCACGTACTCAGCTGTGGCGGTGAGAAAGCCAATTTTTCCCCCGCCCAGAAAAACCGTTGCCCCGCCCGATGCCCGCAAAGGCGTGGTAACCGTGTACTGGAAATCGCTGGGTTGAGCGTCTATGTTGCTCCGCTTGATCTGAGCAATCAGATTTGGGTCACGGGCAACCACGCTTAAACCCTGATTGAAGGTTTCGCTGAAACTCATGAAGGTGGGGGAAGCAACCGTAGCACCGATCTGGATCATGGGTGTAAGTTTATAAATAGCCCCCAGCGAGATGTTAAACCCATTGCCCGTTACGCTGAGCCGATCCCGCTGGGAATAGCTGTCAAAGGCCCGCCCGCCCTGAATAAATTCACTGAGAACAAAATCAGTTGTGTAGCGGGCACGCGACAGGCCAATGTTGGCACCCAGATACAATTTGTCGTCTAAGTTGCCCGCGTAGGCCAGCGTCCACTGCGACTGGGACCCCGTCGATTCAAACGTGACGCGCTGGTCGCGGGGGTTGGTGGCATCGAAACGGCCGTAGGGCGGGCGGCTGTCATCCTTTCCCTGGCCATTGACAAACGGACTGCCGTTGATCAGATAAAGCTGATAAGCCGCAGCCACCAGATCAGTAGCCTGGTTGGTGCTCTGGTTATACTCAGCGTCAATCTGGCTACCTAACAGGTTACGGCCGTTGGCATCTTCAATAATTGGATCAACAAACGAACTGCGGTTATTCCGGCCCTGAAAGGCGTAGCGGTTGGTGTAGTTGCTGTTCTGGTGATACGTTACGCCAAACGTTGACCGACGCCAACGGCTTCCATTGTTGTTGTTTCCCGCTAACACAAGCCCCAACTGGCCCACGGATAGTTGGGTGCTGTTGTCCGACTGGGTGTTGCCCAGATAAACAGCCGAGGTGGTGTTGAGGTTAACCATGGGGCTGATACTCAGTTCGGATCGGTTATAGAAGCCCAAGCCAGCGGGATTGCCGAATGTTGAACTGGCATCGCCACCGAGGGATGCGTGATTTCCGCCAAGTCCCCTGAAGCGGGCCGTTCCGTTTTGCTGGTAGTTTGAAAACCGAAAGGCCTCGCCTGCGTAGATACTGTTTTGACCGAACGATGCGCCTGCGCTGAGGAGCAATATGCCAGAAAGTAAGAGCCTGTTGATCATGTGGGTGATGAGGTTAGTCGTCTGCGCTCTTTTGACAAAAAAGAACGGGCAGTTGTTTAATCAAAAATGGATTAAAAACAGAAATCCCGCCGATATAGCAAACGACGGGATTCCGGCAGGTATTGTTTATGAGCTTCTATCGGGGTCCGCGTGAACCACCCCCCCCGCCACCACCGCCGGAAGAGCCACCGCTGCTGCCACCGCCACCGCCCCGCGATCCGCCACCACCGGAAGGGGAGGAGTAACTTGGGCTGGGCGCACTGTAGCTGCGTTGTGGGGCACTGTAACTCGGCTGCGAAGGTTGTTGATAGCTGCGTTGTGGCGCACTGTAGCTGGGTTGCGAGGATTGCTGATTGCTGGGCTGGCTATAGCCACTACGGCTACCGCTGCTGTTATCCGGCGAATAGCCACCCCGGCTGTTCTGACGGGGTGCGGCATAGTAGTCACTGTTAGAACTGGTATTGTTCGACCGAGTCGGGGCATTGTATGTGTTGCCCGAATTACTGCTTGTGCGACCACTGGTGCTTCCCGTTCCGTTATCGTAGTAATAGGCATTGCCCCCCCGACTATTCTGGCGTGGTGATGCATAGTACCCGCTGTTAGCGTTACCGCTGTTGGTATTGGCAGGGGCGTTGCCTGAGTTGGTGTAAGTACCAGTCCGGCCACCGTTGGTCGTGCGTGGACTGTTTACGAAGCCGTCATTATAGGCACCCGACGATGAGTTGCCATAACGCGGGCCACTGCTGCGGTTGCTGCGGTAAGGATCAGCACCCGTCACGATAACGTTGTTGACGATAACCGGCCGGCCACCCCAGCCACCGCCGAAGCCATTACCCCAACCACTGCCGAAGCCATTACCCCAGCCACCGCCAAAGCCATTGCCCCAACCACCGCCAAAGCCATTGCCCCAGCCACCACCCCAGAAGGGATCGTAAAAACCGCCACCGAAGCCGTTGCCCCAGCCACCACCGAAGCCATTACCCCAGGATGAATAGGCAAAAGAATTACCCCCCCAGAAAGGATCGTAGAAACCACCACCCCAGCGGTTAAAGCCACCGCCAAAGCCCATACCGAGACCCATGCCCATGCCCATACCGAGACCCATCCCGTTAAAGAAACCGGTGTTGTTGAAGCCCCAGCGGTTCCAGCTGTAGGCCGATGTGCGGGCGGCATCGTACCCGTTTGCAAAACCGGCATTGTAGCCCTGCTGATCGTTCCAGCCCGGATCGGGCGACAGGCCCCGGTTGAGCTTGCGGGCACTCAACTCCGTATAATATTCATCGGAATTGGCATTGTAGCCCTGCTGCTCGTCGGAATACTCAGGATTGTCGTTCAGCGACGACCGTTGTTGCCGGGAAACCCGTTGCTGCTGCCGCCCGAAGCGCTGCTGCTGCCGGTTAGGCTGCGGGGCAACCGCAGACACGTCGGACGAATTGCTGGCATACACGGCTGCATTGGCCGAACTACCATACAAATCGTCCATCTCGCCGACGCTCTGGGCGGTCTGACGGCTGGAAGAACAACTCCAGAAACCCATCATGGCGGCCAGCGTCAGGTACCGATATAAATATTGCGTGTTCATGGGTGAAGAAAATTTTAGCGTGAAATCAACTGGGAGTCCCGGCTTATCTCTATAAACGCGGGACCGGGATTATTGATTACAAAAATAGGATAAAAACCTATCTTTGCAACTTTTCAGCCATTAGATTCTGATTAGAATATACTGGTTTAATCGTATTTTAAAAATAATTTGTCAGGTCTGGCCAAGGGTGTCGTAGGGAGTCGCTATTGCCCGGACAATCCTTAACCGCTTTTTGGCCATTTCCTGCAAACGCGTATCCATGGCAAAAGCAATCCCGTCCCGTAGTGAAAACTACTCCGAGTGGTATAACGAATTAGTGAAGCGGGCCGATCTGGCCGAAAACTCATCCGTGCGTGGTTGCATGGTTATCAAGCCCTATGGGTTTGCCATCTGGGAAAAAATGCAGCGGGCCCTGGACGATATGTTCAAGGAAACAGGCCACCAGAATGCTTATTTCCCGCTTTTTATCCCCAAGTCTTTCCTCAGCAAAGAAGCCGCCCACGTGGAGGGCTTCGCCAAAGAATGCGCCGTGGTGACCCACTACCGGCTTAAAAACGCCGAAGATGGTTCGGGGGTTATTGTTGATCCCGATGCCAAACTCGAAGAAGAGCTGATTGTACGGCCCACCTCCGAAACCGTCATCTGGAGCACCTACAAAAACTGGATTCAATCTTACCGCGATTTGCCGCTGCTCATCAATCAGTGGGCCAACGTGGTGCGCTGGGAAATGCGGACCCGGATTTTTTTGCGCACCACCGAGTTTCTCTGGCAGGAGGGCCACACCGCCCACGCTACTGCC
>JAYVAP010000767.1:0-2081 GCA_043750915.1 Spirosoma sp.
CAGTTTTCGCTGACTCAGATACACCATCAGCACCGTAAAGGCATTATTGACAAAGTGAGCCAGCACGGCCACCCACAAATTGCCCGACCAAAGGTACAGGTAACCGAAGAGCGCACCCAGTAGCACACGCGGGAAAAAACCCAGAAACTGCAGGTGAATGGCACTGAACAGCACAGCCGCCAGCCAGATACCCACGTGGGCATTGCCGGTCCAGTAGCCAAAATTCCGTTGCAGCACGCCCCGAAACAATACCTCCTCGCCAATGGCCGGAATTACGCCGATCACCAGCAGGGCAATGGCCAGCTGACCGGGGGTATTAAATGTGGTGATGTATTTGGTAAGCCCTGCCAGACTTTTCTCTTTGTTGCGAATCCAGGCTTCCAGCGGGGCCAGCGACGGGGGAAGGTGCAGGCGTTGATTCCACTCGATCACCAGCCCATCAAAAGGAATAAATGCAATCACAATCAGCCCCACTAAACCCAGACCCGCCACCGCCCACAGGGGCCGGGGGCTGAACTGCGCCCAGGTCCGGTGCTCGATCCAATACCAGTAGGCCAGCGCGGGCAACAGAAATGTGCCGAGGTGGTTGATCGCCTGGAGTCGCATCAGATCATACCAGCCACTGGCAAAAGCCGCCGGGTTTTGGGCCAGCTGCGTCATGTAGGACTGCGCCTGGGTGAAATCTATGCCTTTGACAATCAGTAATATACCAACCATCAGCAACACACTTATCAAGCCCCCCAGCAGCACGAAGCCAACGAGCATGATGAGGCCGCCAAGTGTGGGCGGGCGCGACAGAGAACGGTCGTGGGTATAGGTTGGCTGCATAAATCACGTAAATTTACATACTCAATCGCATAATTTTCGCAAAGGAACCAATTGGACCTTTGGATTGTGCTAAAACAACCGGTGGTGGCCACAACTCAACCCGCACCGGCAGCAGGCTATGGTTACTATTGGCAACATACAATTACCGGACTTTCCGTTGCTGTTGGCACCCATGGAGGATGTCAGCGATCCGCCCTTTCGGGCCGTGTGCAAAGCCAGCGGTGCCGATCTGATGTATACCGAATTTATCTCGTCGGAAGGGCTTATTCGGGATGCCGCCAAAAGCAGGCAGAAATTAGACATCTTCGCCTATGAGCAGCCCATCGGCATTCAGCTCTTTGGCTCTGATGTTGACACCATGGGCGAGTGCGCCCGCATTGCCACCCATGCCCAACCTGACCTGATCGACATCAACTATGGCTGCCCCGTTAAACAGGTGGCCTGCCGGGGTGCCGGAGCGGCCCTGTTGCAGGATATTCCCAAGATGGTGCGCATGACCCAGGCCGTTATCGATGCCACGCACCTGCCCGTGACCGTGAAAACCCGGCTCGGCTGGGATGAGCAAACCAAGAATGTGGGCGACGTGGCCGAGCGGCTACAGGATATTGGTATCAAGGCACTGACCATCCATGGCCGCACGCGGGTGCAGATGTACAAAGGCGATGCCGACTGGACGCTCATTGGCCGCATCAAAGACAACCCCCGCATCACCATCCCGATTTTCGGCAACGGCGACATCGACACGCCTGAAAAAGCCCTGGAATACAAAAATCGCTACGGTGTCGATGGCGTTATGATTGGCCGGGCCAGCATTGGGCATCCGTGGATTTTTAACGAAATAAAGCACTTCGTCAAAACCGGCCAGCACCTGCCACCGCCTACCGTGGCCGACCGCGTGGCCGTTTGCCGCCAGCACCTCGATTTCTCCATCCGCTGGAAAGGCGAAGTGGTGGGGCTTTTTGAGATGCGCCGACACTATGCCAACTATTTCCGGGGTCTGCCCGATTTTAAACCCTTCCGTATGCAACTCGTCACCACGGGCACCTATGCCGAAACAAATGCCGTGCTCGACGAGGTTGCTGAGCGGTATGCCGAAGAATTTGCGTAATGTTTGAACATGGAGCGGTCCGCCGTTGCGGGACAGCGTACTACACAGAGGTCACGGAGAAATACTGGCTAACGCGATGGCAATTTACTCCGTGATCTCCGTGCTTTTTCTCTCCTTCCTCTGTGTTTATAAATTTCACTTATGA
>JAYVAP010000768.1:0-2313 GCA_043750915.1 Spirosoma sp.
TTCGTTGCGAATTGAGTTGGTTTGCTGATCCTGCCTGACATCTACTTTCCGGCCAGTGGGGTTGGCCGCACTGAAAAAAGTGGTTGCCGTATTCAAGTCCAGATCACTGTCGGCGTTGTTAATCAGCACCGTGGCCGAAGCTGCAAAGTTGCGGCCTTTCTTTTTGTATTTGTGCCGAAACAGCAAGGTGTTGACCATCCCCAGCGATTGCCCCTGAGTGAAGTTATTCCGCAGGTTGCGGGTAGTCAGAGTTTCACGGTTACGAAACAGATTTTGCTCGGCCTGCAAACGCGAGTTGTTGGTGCCATAACGGGTGTTATTGATAAAAATCAGCGTATTTGATGAGTCTATTTGCTGCTCAAACCGCACACTGCCCCGGTGATTCGTGTTGGTGTTCACCTGCCCGCTCGAATCGACGTTCAGAATGGACACGTTGCCCGGCAAAAAATTCTCTCGATTTCGGAGGGCATCCAGCGAAAGCCCCGTTCGGCTGTAGTAATAATTGCTGCTCAGTTTGGTTTTTTTGGTATCGTAATTATAGTTGGCTCCCCCCGCCTGATTGTCGGAGAACCCACGTCCCCGGCCTCCGTTTATCGGAACAGTCAAACTCTGATTTTCATCTTCACCACCAAACGAAAAGTAACGCATCCCGCCCCCGAAGCCAAAATCGGCTTCATCGTTCCAGTTGAAGGAATTGCTACCCCTAAAGTCCTGATAATCATTCCATGACAAGCCCGTTTGGTTGGTGTTATTGGCCAACCCAATCACCGAAAACTGTTGCTTTTTATCAAATTTATTGTAGTTGCCTTTTATCTCGCCACGGCCACGATTGGTTCGATCCGGCACAAAGTCGGAGCCACCGCCGGCAGTTAGTTTACCAAAACCTCCGTTCTTGAAATTATCTTTCAATTCGAGGTTTACGGTCTTCTCTTTTTTGCCATCGTCAACCCCTGTCAGCTTGGCCTGCTCCGATTTGTCGGTAAACACCTGAATTTTAGAAATAGCTTCGGCGGGCAGGTTTTTGGTGGCCATTTTGGGGTCGTTACCAAAGAAACTCTTGCCATCTACCGTCACCTTTTTCACTTCCTGCCCCTGAGCGCGAATGTTGCCCTCCTGGTCGATTTGCACGCCCGGCAGTTTCCGCAACAATTCCTCTACCGTGGAACCCGGCGGCACCTTGAATGAGGCCGCGTTATATTCGATGGTATCGCCTTTGATGTTGAGCGGGGCGCGGGCTGTTCGTACCACCACCTCCATGAGTTCTTTGCTGATTGGTTTCAGTTTCAGTTGGCCTAAATCCAGCATCTCGCCATCGGGTGGGGCAATCACTTTGTTATACGGAATGGAACCGACAAACGAAATTTTGAGCAGATACGACCCCCGCTTAAGATTCTTAAAAACAAATTCTCCGGTCGAAGATGTCCGGGTGAAGTTGGTCAAAGCCGAATCTTTGGGGGTCAGGAGCATCACGGTGGCTCCGTTGAGAGCGGCTGCCGTAGTGTCGATGGCTTGCCCTTTCAAGGTGAACCGGGCGGGTGTGGTTTGGGCGGATAAACCCGTGACCAACAGGCACAAGATGCCCGTGAGGAAAAGGTATTTCATGCGGAATGTGGTAAAGGTTGACAACGATAGAACGAACTAAATGTAATGGATAGTATTCAAAAAGAGACAATCAAACGAAAAAAATAGTTAAATAGAATGAGTTACTCTAATGAGGATGCAATTAAGCTATACGTTGCATAAGGGGGTAGTAAAAATATGTTAAAGAATGTAAAAGAATGTTAATGTACCAGTTTCCGCAACCCATAAAACGCCCGTTTAAGCAAACGTAACTCATCCGTAACTAACTCTGCCGAACCCGTTAATTCGGGGCGAAACGGCAAGGGTGGCTCGTTGGAAGTCGTTTGCAAGCCATTGGGCAAATGCACTAACACCCGGTATTGCTGCCGGCTGTTCGAGGGGGCCAATTGCTGCACCACGCCGTGCAGGAGGCCAAATTCCTGATATGGGTAATCATCGAGCCGGATAATCACCCGCTGACCAACCCGGATTTTTCCCAGACCGAGAGTGCCAATCGTGACCTGCCCCGCCAACAGTTGCCCCGCCTGCACGGTGGCCGTGTCAGCCCCCGATTTTGGTGTTCAGACCCAGCGGCAACGACTCGATCAAACCGCTCTTCGTTGTAAAAATACACATACCGATTCATTAAATCCACCAACTCTGCTACTCATGACGACGCACTAACTCCCGCTCCACGATGGAATGAAACGACTCAATATACCCATCCTCTTCGGGCGTGGCCACATGACAAAA
>JAYVAP010000769.1:0-4263 GCA_043750915.1 Spirosoma sp.
GACTGGGTGAAGGCGGTTACCCGCCGGGCCATCTACGAGCAGTACCAGGTATCGAGTCAGGGCGGCAACGAAAAAACGCAGTTTTACCTCAGCGGCAGCTACCGCAACGAGCAGGGTGTTCAGCTCAACAACGAGTTCGGCCGGTATACGGCCCAGTTTAAATTTGACCACAAAGCCACCTCGCAGCTTTCATTTGGTACCAACATCACCCTGTCGCGGGCCAAAAACAAACGCATCAAAGGCGACAATTTTCTGGACGGTGTGTACTCAGGGGCCATTAAAAGTTTGCCCTACTTCTCACCCTACGACGAATTTGGTCGGCTCTATGGCCCCAAAGACGATAACTACGCCGGTTTCCCCAACTTCAACCCGGTTGGACAGGCATTGTTGCCCCGCTTTGAGAGCTACACCGCCAAGTTGCTCGGCGGCCTCTACGTTGAATATGAACTTATCCCAAATTTGCGGCTCAAGTCAAAGGTCAGTCTGGATTATAATAACATTACCGAAGATAATTTTGAACCCACCACCACGGCCATCGGTGGTTTTCTGCCCAGCGTGGGCTTTCAGGGCTACGGCGACTTCAACAACACTACCCTTACCACGCTCATCAATACCAATACCCTAAACTATAATGTTCAGCTGGCGGGTAAGCATAAGCTCAGCGGACTGGCTGGTTTTGAGGTGCTGCAACGGCAGGAACGATCGGGAAATTTACAGGGACGGCTCTTCCCGAGCGACGATTTTACCTACATCACCTCCGCCGGGGTCGTTGATCAGGGAACCTCATACCGGCTGAACAGCGGGCTGGTGTCTGCCTTTGGCGAAGTCCGGTACGACTACAACGAACGCTACTTAGCCACCCTCACGGCCCGTTACGACGGCTCGTCGCGGTTTGGGCAACAAAAACAGTTTGGAATATTCCCGTCGGCATCGGTGGCGTGGCGCATCTCGTCTGAGTCCTTTATGCAGCGGTTCCGGTTCCTGAGCGACCTGAAACTGCGGAGTAGTTTTGGCTTTACCGGCAACGAACGCATCGGCGATTTTCAGTTTCTGGGCACCTGGTCGTCCGTTACCTACAGCGGCTCAACGGGCGTTGGGCCGGCAGCCCTGACCAACCCGCTGCTGCAATGGGAAAGCACCCGCGAAGCTAACGTTGGCTTAGACGCGTCGTTTTTTGCCGGGCGGATCAACCTCACCGTCGATGCCTACAGCAACCTGACCGACAAACTCCTGTTTGCGCAGCCCCTTCCCTTAACAACGGGATTCGTCGCGGTGCAGGGCAACATTGGCAAAGTATCGAACCGGGGCATCGAACTGACCCTCTCAACGGTGAATATCGACCGGGGGGGCGTTCGCTGGAGCACCGACCTGAACCTGTCGCGCAACGAAAACAAGGTGGTAGAATTGGTCAGCAGCGAACCCGTTTTTCGAGGCTATAGAGGCAACGGCGTTGCGCAGACAAACGTGATTTTGCCCGGCCAGCCGCTGGGCACGTTCTGGGGTTTGAAATTCCTCGGTGTCGACCCGGCCACGGGCAACGCCATCTACAAAGATAATAACGACGATGGCCGCATCACCCCCGCCGATGGGCAGGTGATTGGCAATGCGCAGCCCAAATTGTTTGGCGGGTTCACCAACCGGATTAGCTGGAAGGGGATTGAGCTAAGCGGTTTTTTTCAGTTCTCCTACGGCAACAGCATTCTTAATCTGACCAACGAGACGCTGATGAACACCGGCGAAGACCTCAGGAGCAATCAGTCGCGGAAAGCACTGGAACGCTGGCGCAAAGAGGGCGACATCACCAGCGTGCCGAAGTATGTTTTTGGCAGCACTTACAACAACTTTCTCAGCAGCCGCTACCTGGAAGATGGGTCCTACGTTCGGCTGAAAAACGTGTCGCTCGGCTATAACCTGCCCAAACAGTGGATTTCGCGCTTCAAACTAACCAACCTGCGGGTGTATGCGTCGGGCACCAACCTCTGGACCCTGACACGCTACTCCGGCCCTGACCCCGAAGTGAGTACGCTCGACGGCTCAACTACGGCCCAGGGTATCGACTTTTTCACCTTCCCCCAGGTAAAAACTATCATAGCCGGACTATCGGTAAATTTTTAAGAAACTGTATTTAACAGCCTGTCCATCAGCTTATGAATTATTTTGTTCGCTATAGTTTATTACTCCTGCTGTTGAGCATAAGTGCCTGCCGCGAGGTGCTGGAGCCAAAACCCGTTGATCTGCTGGTGGATGAACTGGTGCTCAATGAGCCAAACGACGTGCAGCCAGTCAGAATCGGCCTGTATAGCTCGCTGCGGTCCACGGCGGCACCCACCGTGGTAGCGGGCGATTTCACCGCCGACTATATCCAGGCCAACGGCACCTTCAACGATTACCGCGAGTTGGGCGGCAAACAGATTACGGCCGCCAATGGCGCAGTCAGTGAACTCTGGCGCCGGTTGTACCGGACCATCTACGTGGCCAACTTCATGCTCGAAAACCTGCCCAAAGTGAAAGGCGTGCCCGAAGCAACCCGCAAACAGGTGCTGGCCGAAGCCCGCTTTATCCGGGGGTTTGCTAATTTTATCGGAGCCAATACCTACGGCGACATTCCGCAGGTAACCACCACGAACCAGGCCACCAACCGGACCGTTGGCCGAACCGCCAAAGCCACCGTGCTGACCTCGGTGCTGGCCGACTACGAAGCCGCCCTCGCCGACCTGCCCGCCTTGGGGCCTAATGCCACTAATGCCATCACTAACGCAGTTTATTTACATAAAGTCAATTGCCAGGCAGCCATGGCCCGCTATTATCTGTACCAGAAAAACTGGGTAAAAGCTGAAGAAATGGTTACGGCGGTTATAAGATCCGGGGTATATGCATTAGAAACAAACTACATAGATGTTGTTACGAAAGAATCACTGCGCGAGTCGATTCTGGAAGTAGGCTACATTTCCTCCGACGATCCGGGTACAAGCGGGGGAACCGGCGAGCAGGATTTAGGCCTCAACAACGTATTTGTTGGTCGACGGGAAGTGATCCCGTCGAATCCGTTAATTGTGTCATTAATATCAGCAGAGGCCGGTACGCGTCGGGAAACAATGTCGTTCGATACAAAGAATCTGGGCGGCAGCGACAACGGCTGGACCGTGCGCAAGTACGGTAGCAAAGACGAAAACGACAACAACATCGTGCTGATCCGGCTGGCCGAAATGTACCTGATCCGGGCCGAAGCGCGGGCGCAGCAAGGCAGGCAAACCGGTGCTGCCGGTGCCGTTGCCGATCTGAACGTGTTGCGCAGCCGGGCCAAAGCCCCCCCCATTGCGGCTACGGTGCAGGCCGAGGTACTGCTGGCCGTGGAGCGCGAACGGGTCTATGAACTGGCCTTTGAGGGGCACCGCTGGTACGATCTGGTCCGAACGGGCCGGGCACAGGCGGTGATGTCAGCGTTTTCGCCCAACTGGAACAGCCGCTACGAACGCTGGCCTATTCCGCAGGTCGAAATTCAGCAAAACCCCGCCCTGGCAGGCCAGCAAAACCCGGGCTACTAATTGTAACCCTAATGAAATCAACAAGTTATAGTTATGCATTGCAACCCATGAAACAGTTTACGCTCAGAAAACAAATAGCCATCGGCCGGGCCGCTTTGCTGGTTGCCATAGTGGCGGGCTGGGCGGCAGTTGGCTGCGAAAAGCAGGACCTGAACCGCACCTTCGAGGGGCCTTATTTCGTGCGCTTCACCGACTCGACGATAACGGTTAAAGAAAGTCGAAGCCTGCCACTGGCCATTCGGGTGCATAACGCGGGGCCTCTGCTGAGCCAGGCTATCACCATCAACTACACGGTGAGCGGGTCGGCCCGCGAGGGAAAAGACTACAGCATCTCGGATACCAAAGGCACCGTGGTGATTCCGGCCAACAAAAGTTTCGGCGAAATCAACGTGAAGCTGATCAACAACGCCAACAACATCCTGGAGTCGAAATTTCTTACCTTCACGCTTACCGGCGTGCAGCCAAGTACCTTACAGGTTGGGTTTGGCAAGGAAGGAATTACCGGAAAACAACTGACGCTGACTATTGAGGACGACTGCCTGTTTGGCGGTTTGTATACGGGTTTACTCCGGTTTGACAGTCAGTCGGTCACGGTGCCCGATATTGCCATTACCAGCACCGACTGCAAAAACTATTTATTAAGCAACTGGAACATTGGATTATTGGATTTTCAGGCCATAAAACCAACACTACAGTTTATTGATAATGGCGATAACTC
>JAYVAP010000770.1:0-6829 GCA_043750915.1 Spirosoma sp.
GCCATTGCTGGACGAAGGCGGCAAGGAGATTCGTAACACCATTCCAATGACGGCCTTCCAGTACCACTTCTCCAATGGCTTTGGTGCCTACGGGGCCGACGAAACCAACGTTTACGATGCTACCGTGATCCGGTTGCGTGAGGTATCGCTGGGCTACACCGTGCCTAAAGCATTCCTCGCTAAATACACCCGGTTCTTCGGCAGCCTGCGCGTGTCGGCATCGGGCCGCAACCTGTGGTTCTACGCGCCCAACATGCTCAAAGGGCTTAACTTCGACCCCGAGGTGCTGTCGAGTTATCCGGACCTGAACATTCAGGGCTTCGACCTTGGCGCGGCTCCATCGACCCGCCGGTATGGACTAAACGTGACCGCCACGTTCTGATAACCGAGCCACCGAACCAACTCAAAAGATTTCGATCCATGAAGAGATACACATTTTCGCTTAAAACCCTGTTGATTGTAGGTAGCGTATGGCTGTTGAGTGCCTGCGAGATGACTGACCTCAACATTAATGCCGATCCTAACCGACCCGCGTCGGCGTCACTGAGACTGTTGTTGCCACCGGCCGAATTGGGTGCCGTTGGTATTGCCACCAACAGCACAGGTGGAGGGACCATTAACACGGTGCTGAACAACGATGCTATGGCATTTGCCGGGATGGGCTTTGGTAACGGCGCGGCCGATTTCTACAACCTGACCAACAACTCCTACAGTGGTGTTTGGGACAGCTTCTACCGCAATACGCAAAACATCGAAGAGTTGATTAAGGCCACCGAAGATGGCCAGAATCCCCGGTATCGCGGTATTGCACTGGTGCTGAAAGCGTTTGCCGTTGGCAATATGGTCGATCAGTTTGGCGACATTCCGTACTCGCAGGCCTGGAAGGGAAACATACCCGGCTCCGAAAAAGCCCCCAAATTCGACAAGGATTCGGAGATTTATGAAGACCTGCTGAAACTGTGCGACCAGGCCGTTGTAGAGTTGGCGAAGCCCCAGCCGGTAGCCGTTTCGGGCGACTTCATTGGCGGAGGCAGTGCCGTTAACTGGACACGGCTGGCCAAAACGGTGAAACTGCGTCTGCTGCTGAATTCCCGCAAGGGCCGCGCCACCGGCAACGCCGATCTGGTGAAGGCTTTTGCCGACGGCGGCTTTATTACGTCGGCCGCCCAGGATTTCGTTTATCAGTATTCGACTCAGGCAACGCCGGCCGAAGACCGGCACCCCTGGTTTCAGGGACCTTACACGGGCACGGGTGATCCGTTCTACATTAACCACCAGTTGATGGGCGAAATGATTCTCAACAAAGACCCGCGTTTACCCGTGTATTTCTACCGCCAGGCCACCCGGATTCTGGACCAAACTAATCCTACCGACCGGGGTGCCATTCCGTTTGGTGGTACCTATCTGCCGCAGCGTCCGTCGTTTCTGGCCGACTATAAGCAGGTGTTTTACGACGGCAAACAGGAGCCAACGGCAGCCGATATACTTTACTTAGGGGGCTTCTTCGGTCGCGACCGCGCCGACAATTCGGGTGCGCCCGCCGACGGTGCGCTTCGGACCGCGCCGGGTGCCTATCCGGCGGGTGGTTTTTATTCCGGTCGTGAGGTTCCTGCCAAAGCACTCACCGGTAACAATCCCGGCGGCAATGGCATCTGGCCAATTATTACCAGCTGGAACATAAAGTTCTACCAGATAGAAGCCATTTTGGACGGAACCGGGGTTGCAGGTGATGCCAAAGCCCTCTTTGAGACGGCCCTGCGGGATCAAATTGCATTTGTTTACAAATACGCCACCGCTGCTGATCCCAAGACCGTGCAACCTACTGCCGTGATGACCAGCGATTATGTAGGCGAATGGATGAAACTGTACGACACAGCCCCGACCAACCAGGCCAAACTAAATGTGGTAGCCAAGCAAATCTGGTTTTCCTCCTGGGGGCAGGGTCGCGAGATCTGGAACCTGATACGCCGGACTGGCTATCCCGTGCAGGGGCAATTCCGGCAGTTTTCGGTCGGCATTCAGGCACCACTGCTGAAACCGGGTCGCCAGATTGCGCTACGCCTGCCTTATCCGGCGCAAGAAGGCACACTGAACCCCAATGCAGCCCCATATGTCGCCGGGGTGATTTTTGACCAAAATCCGATTTTCTGGGACAAGGTCAAAGTGAAGTGGGAATTCTAAACTGAACTGTCAATTTTACAGGGGCTATCACTTGACTAAATACCAATTGATAGCCTCTATAAAACCAAAGAAACGACTAACTGACAATGAAAAAAATACTGACATACGCCTTCTCATTTGGTATGGTAGCCTTGCTGAGCTGCCGCGATGAGTCGCTGAATCCCCTGCCGGGCTGGGACCCGGCTGTCCATGCGTTTGGCATCTTTGCCGACGTTGCAGAGCCAAAAGAAGGGGCAGGTGCCCGCACTAATACGGTAGCCAATGCCGTAAACTTTCCGCTGGTTAACCAGAACGCTGCGAAAATGAATTTTAAGCTGCGCTGGGTATCGCTTGACAATAAACTGACCGTCAGCAAGATAGAGGTTTTTCTGGATATGATCGAGTCGTATAACGATTTGAACGGCAATCCAAAAACAGCCTCGCTGGGTGGTGGTGGAAAGCTGCTCACAACGATCAGCCCCGCAGCCCCTAACCGGCAATGGAGCACTTTCGCTATAACGCCCGACGACATTATTAAACTCTTTGGGACGGCAACGGTGAAATATGACGGCACCAACGCGGTTTCGGTGTTTAATAACCCAAAACGGCCCCGCCCGGCAGAAACCCGTTTGGCCGGTGCCACCCGCATTGATAAATTGCCCGTATCGGCCGACCGTTTCGTGCTGACCTGGAAACTCACTACTGCCGATGGTCAGGTATTCAGTGCGTGGAATCCCGACAGCATCTGTGCTGATCCAACCCAGTATAATCAGGCTTCGGCCAACTGCACGCTGGTGTGGCGGGTTCAGTAAACGACCGCTTCTTGATTGTATCGAAAAAAGCAGACCTCATCAGTCTGCTTTTTTTGTATATTTGGATAGCTATCCAATAGAACAATGGCAGAGGAAACAGAATATAGACTGAGTACTCTTGAAACAGTACTGGCCGAGTTTATTATGCAAACCAACCGGTCGCTGAATCGTATGGAACGGGATACCGCCGATTTTAAGCAGCAAATGCAACGGGACCACGAAGAACAGCAACGCAAAGAAGCGCAGCGGCTGGCCGAAGCAAAGCTGTATCAGGAAGAACAGCAGCGCAAAGAAGAACAGCGGCTGGCCGATAAACAACGGGCAGATGAAGAATGGAAAGCAGAAAAGAAGCAGATGAATCGCGAGTGGAACCAGAAATGGGGAGAAATGGCCGAAAAGTTAGGGTCCTTCGCTGAAGATTTGGCTGCGCCCAATCTGAAACGCATCGCCCGCGAACAGTTTGGTGGTAAACCAATCGACTATTATTCGGTAAGAATTGATAAACGCAACCCAGTTGACCCATCACAGACGTTTGAGTTTGATGCTATTTTAGTCACCGATAAAATGGTATTCCTGCTGGAATCTAAATTTACTGTCAGGATGAAATACCTCGAGGGATTGCCACGCCTGATCGAGAATTTCAAGCTATCCTTTCCTGAATATGAAGCATACGAATTGATTCCGGTATTTGCCAGCATGAGTATCCCGCCTGACCAGGTCAAGTACCTGACCAGCTTAGGCATTTATGCGATGGCTCTGGGCGAAGAAACCATGGAACT
The DNA here is from genome assembly GCA_043750915.1 of Spirosoma sp. Taxonomy (GTDB): domain Bacteria; phylum Bacteroidota; class Bacteroidia; order Cytophagales; family Spirosomataceae; genus Spirosoma. Next base: position 3,752 of record JAYVAP010000770.1, read on the forward strand.
GCTCAACTTCAATGAACTACGGGGTCGTTCGGCATAGCCTGCTCGCTGGCTTATGGGTTCTTGTGTGGTGCCCGCTCCTGGCCCAAACGCCTGCCTATTTCCGCCATATTCAACCCATCGTCAGCCGCCACTGCGCCCAGCCCTGCGACCATCCGGGCGGGGTGGGGCCGTTTAGTTTGCTCACCTACAACGACGTGGCCAAACGCGGTAAGTTCATTGCCAGTGTTACCCGCAGCCGCTACATGCCACCCTTCCCCGCCAACCGGCAGTTCCAGCACTACAGCAACGAACGAGGCCTGTCGGACACCGAAATCAGCCTGATTCAGGCGTGGGTCACGGGCGGAATGGCAAAAGGACGGCCTCCTGCCCAACCAGCTGCCCTGCCCGGCCCGGCCCGAACAGCACCCGACGCTGAGGAGGGCCTGCCCAAACCTGATCTGGTGCTGCGCATGAAACCTTACGCGATTAAAAGCGACGGGCGCGAAGATTTTCGGTACTTCCACGTGCCCATGAATCTCAAAGAAGACATTTGGGTGCAGGCCGTTGCGTTTAGGCCGGGGAACCGGAAACTGGTTCACCATAGCCGCCTGATGGTTGACTCCACGGGGACGATGGCGGGCATCGACGGGATTGCCGAGGACGATCCGCAGCTGCGCGATTTTCAGAAAACGCCCCTCGCCGATGAATTTCTGTACGGCTGGGTGCCCGGCAACGACCGCGTTACGTTTCCACCCGGCACGGCCAAGCGCATCCGGGCGGGCAGCAACCTGATTCTGAACATTCATTATGCGCCATCCGCCAAAGCCGATCAGGACCAGTCGGAGGTGCGGCTTTACCTGGCTAAAACGCCCGTTCAGCGGGTGGTAAAAACGCTGAGCCTAACCGAAACCAACATTACCAACCAGCCTTTTCAGCTCCTGGCCAACACCCGCCCCACGTTCTACATGAGCTACGGCCCCCTGCCCGATTCCGTTAGGTTACTGTCGGTGATGCCCCACATGCACCGGCTGGGGCGGTCGGTGAAGGCGTTTGCCATCACACCCGACGGCGATGCCATCAACCTTATCCAGATTAATGACTGGGATTATAACTGGCAGCTCACTTACTTCTTTCGGGGAATGCTCATCTTACCCAAAGGATCGACCATTCTGGCCGAAGCCCACTACGACAACACGGATCAAAACCCCTTCAACCCCAACCGCCCCACCCGAACCGTTGGCTACGGCTGGAACTCGACCGACGAAATGATGAACCTGGTTTTTTATTATGTCCGGTAGACTACTCTACCAAACACCCGACCGCGTCTGTTTTTGCCACCAGCACCTCCCCACCGGTCAATAGGGTGTTCAGGGCATCGCTGAGGTAGTGCTGGGTAGCAGCAGAGCGGTGTTTGCCCAAAGCAACGTACCAATCGTCGATGGCACCCTGGTAACGAACCCGCCCGTCGGCCTGTACTACCACCACTTCGGGCATAACGCGTACCCGCATCCGATGCGCCAGCCGCGCACCACGGTCGGGTTTCCCGGCGAAGGGAAGACTATAGTCTGCCCGGAAGGCCTTAATACGGGCGGGCGTATCGGTACCAAAGGGAAACCAGGCAACAAACCGGATACCCAGCGGCCCGAATTGCCGGTGCAACATGGCCAGTTGCCGACTGTATTGCTGACTGATGGGGCATTCGGTGCTCAGGAAAACATAGACCGTCGCAACCGGCGGCTGCACCGCGCACGCCGGTGCCCGGCTCATGGTGAGCAACCACAGAATAAGTAGAAAGCCCGTTTGGTATAAGCCGGATGTGCAGCGCATGGCGTAAAAATAAGTCGATATGGGCTTATTTTAGTACAGTTTACCGGGCTAATCCATAACTAAGCAACAGTGGCAAAAAAGATGCGCAGGATTTGTGTTCCAAAAGAACAGTTTATGCCTAATTTGTTGCATATTGTTCGATCATAACGGCCAGCGATTGGTTTGCCGACGTTCATATTTCAGTTAACCGATGGTTATCCGGTCCGGCCCCGGGGGGTAAACCAGCAGGCCACTTAGTACGTATATAATCAGGCACCTATTTATTGACAATTACATACCCAATTTATGAGGCATTACTACGGTACGGTCATTGTTGGATTTCTGCTTATGCTGCTCGCTGGTCCACTGCGGGCGCAGGGTATTCGTGTTTCGGGCCGTGTCACCTCGGCCCAGGACGGCCAGCCGCTACCGGGTGTCAACGTGCTGGTGAAAGGCACCACCAACGGGGTTAGCACCGATGCCAGCGGTAACTACAGCCTGACGGTCGCCGACAATAAGTCGGCCACGTTGTTGTTTACCTCCATCGGTATTATCACCAAAGAGGAACCCGTTGGCAACCGCACCGTTATCAACGTGCAGCTGACAGAATCCATCAACGAACTGAGCCAGGTAGTCGTAACCGGCTATAACACCACCCAGCGAAAAGACATTACCGGGGCCATCACATCGGTGTCGCCCGAAAAATTCAAAAATATTCCCGTCACCAGTTTCGACCAGGCACTGCAGGGGCAGGCTGCCGGGGTGCAGGTAACGCAGTCGTCGGGCACGCCGGGTGGGGGCATCAACGTGCGGGTGCGGGGCAGCACCTCTATTTCGGCTTCTAACCGCCCGCTTTTCGTGGTCGACGGGGTGCCGGTAGAAGATGGAGCACTGACGAACCGGGAGTTTGGCGGCCAGCAGGATAACGCCCTGGCCCTGTTTAACCCCAGCGATATTGAAACCATCGATGTGCTGAAAGATGCCTCGGCAAAAGCCATTTACGGATCGCGGGCCGCCAACGGTGTGGTGCTCATTACGACCAAACGGGGCCGGTCGAACCAGAAAACGACGTTTTCGGCCGATGTGCAGCGGGGCGTGATCGACATGGTTCGGCGGCCTGCCCTGCTCAATGCGTCGGAACTGCTGGAATTGCAGCGCGAAGCCGTTACCAACGCCGGGCAGGACCCCGACAAGGCTGCCGCTGAGGTAAAACTGCGTTTTTTCGTTGCCGCCCTGACTCGATACCTGGTACTGCTCGTAGATGGCCCGGCGGGTAACCGCCTTCACCCAGTC
>JAYVAP010000771.1:0-3404 GCA_043750915.1 Spirosoma sp.
CGGCCCGTGCCTACGAGGCCCAGCTACGGTTATGGCTGCTGGAAGCCAATGTTGCCCTGAGTGCCATTGAAACCACTGTTCTTAGCAGCGTGGTGCCCGATCTGACCGCTACCATGCGAACCATGTTGCAGGAGTTGTTTGGCCGGGAGCCAATTGTGGTGGGGTCGGCGGTGTATCCGTTGCTGCCGCTCGTTATTTTGCGGCCCCACGAAATTGGGGCCGATCTGGTAGCCAATGCGCTGGCCGCCTACACGCGCTACCGGCGCAACTGCGTGGTGGTGGATTTTGGCACGGCCCTGACCTTTACGACCGTGTCGGGCGGGGGCGAAATTCTGGGCGTAGCCATTGCGCCCGGCCTGAAAACCGCCATCCGGTCGCTGTTTGCCAACACGGCGCAACTGCCCGAAGTGCCTATTGAAGTACCCGCGTCGGCCCTCGGCCTGAGTACCACCCACGCTATTCAGGCGGGCGTTGTGCTGGGCTACGAAGGGTTGGTCCGCTCGCTGCTCGACCGTATCCGGGCCGAACTTGGTGGCGACTGCATGGCGGTGGCAACGGGTGGCCTGGCTGGGCAAATCCCCGCGCTGCACAATGCCTTTGCCGAGGTGATCCCCTCGCTAACCCTGGAAGGCGTGCGGCTGATTGGTGCGCACGTGGTGGCTGCGGGTAACAACTAACCCAATCGACGGGCGAAGTCCGGCCATCGGCAGCACACAAAAATGAGCGGGCTGGCCGGAACGGGTGTCGGCAAAGGCCAATCCTTTTCGCTATTTTTGCCGCCTGATTCTGTCAATTAATCAATCAATACCGGCACACCCGGCGTTTTCACGGAAGCCCGCAACGGTACCGCGTATTTCGGGCCGCCGTTGTTGCCATAAGACACATGCTGAGCGAACAAGAGATAAACCGCCGTCATAAGCGCGAAGAATTACTGCGGATGGGCATCGACCCATACCCGGCCCATTTGTTTGAGGTGACCCACACCGTTGCCGATATTCGTGCTGGCTCTGCCACAGCGGGAGCGGAGCCGGATGGGGCAGTCGACGGGCGTGCAGAAACCACCCCCCCGCCCGTCAAAACTGTTCGGATGGCCGGGCGACTGATGGGTTTTCGCATCATGGGGAGCGCGTCCTTTGCCGAACTACAGGACTCCACGGGCCGCCTGCAACTGTATTTCCGGCGCGACGACATCTGCCCCGGCGAGGATAAGACCCTCTATAACACCGTATTTAAGAAACTCTTAGATATTGGCGACCACATTGGCATCGACGGCCACGTGTTCACAACCCAAACCGGCGAACTGTCGGTCCATGTCCATTCGTTCATCATCCTTAACAAGGCGCTGCGGCCCCTGCCGGTGGTGAAAGAAGGCCAGAATGAGCAGGGCGAAAAAGAAATCTACGATGCCTTCACGGACCCCGAACAACGCTACCGCCAGCGGTATGTAGACCTGATTGTGAATCCACACGTTCGGGAGGTGTTTGTGAAGCGCACGAAATTGGTGAACTCAATCCGGCAGTTTCTGAGTCAGAAGGGCTACTTAGAGGTTGAAACGCCCATTTTGCAGGCCATCCACGGCGGGGCTGCCGCCCGGCCTTTTCAAACCCACCATAACTCGCTGGACATGACGCTATATATGCGCATTGCCAACGAGTTGTATCTCAAGCGGCTCATTGTGGGCGGCTACGACGGCGTGTTTGAGTTTGCCAAGGATTTCCGCAACGAAGGCATGGACCGCACCCATAACCCGGAGTTCACGCAGGTTGAGTTCTATGTAGCCTACAAAGATTATATCTGGATGATGGACACCATTGAAGAGATGGTGGAAAAAGTGGCGATGGATGTGGCAGGAACGACCAAAGTTACCGTGGGCGAAAATATCATTGACTTCAAACGCCCCTGGAAACGCCTGACCATGTTCGAGGCCATTCAGCAATATACGGGCGTGGATGTGTCGGCAATGGACGAAGCCGGTTTGCGGCAGGTAGCCCAAAGCCGGGGTATCCGGGTCGACGGCACGATGGGCAAGTCGAAACTGATCGACGAACTCTTCGGCGATGCCTGCGAACCCAACCTGATTCAGCCCACGTTTATCACCGATTATCCGGTCGAGATGTCGCCCCTGACCAAAAAGCACCGCAGCAAACCGGGTTTGGTGGAGCGTTTTGAGGCCATTTGCAACGGCAAAGAAATTGCCAACGCCTACTCAGAACTGAACGACCCCATTGATCAGCGCGAACGCTTTGAGGAGCAGCTGCGTCTGGCCGAACGGGGCGACCAAGAAGCCATGGCCCTGGACGAAGACTTTTTGCGGGCACTCGAATATGGGATGCCGCCAACGGCGGGTGTCGGACTGGGCATCGACCGGCTGGCAATGATCATGACCAACCAACCGTCGATTCAGGACGTGTTGTTTTTTCCACAGATGCGCCCCGAAAAGAAAGCTGATGGCGCAACCGAACAGGATTTTGTGGTGGCGGGCGTGCCGGTAGGGTGGGTACCGGCGGTGCAAAAACTGGGGTATCTGACGGTGGAGCAACTCCGGGCCGCCAGCCCCAACAAGTTGTTCAACGATCTGGGCGGTGTCCGCAAAAAACTAAAGATAGACCTGCCCATGCCCTCCATGGTGGAGGTGCGGACCTGGACTGGCAATTGACACCGGGCCGGGCTTGTGGCCCAATTGGCCGCCTTTGTTTACCCGCCACTTTTTGGTATGCCGGGCCAGAGATTCGGGTAACTGAATCTTGCCCGGCAGCCGGGCAGGCAGCTTTTTTGTGTTCCCGCTTTGGTTCACTAATCCGATGCCAGTTTGGTTACCTTCACCGCATTCAGTCCCTTTTTGCCATCGACAACCTCAAATTGTACGCGGTCTTTCTCGCGCAGCATTAGGCCGTTCAGCCCGGTTACGTGAACAAAAATGTCGCGGTTGGTATCATCTTCAACAATGAATCCGTAGCCTTTGCTTTCATTGAAAAATTTCACTACACCCGTTTGCATAAAATAAAGAGGATTAAATGGAACGACACCTGACAAATTACCCCGGGTCTGCTGCCGACGTAAATAAAGTAAAAATGTGGTGTCTTTAGCGCGTTATCCGGAACTTTCGGCGCAATTTTTTTTCTATAACGATTTTTTATTTTAGCCGATAAACAATATCTGACATGAATTCGTTAGATTTGTCAGCGTTGCGCCAACGTATAACAGTGGGGCAACGCTGATTTATATAGCAAACCGGCATGGAAAAAATTAGATACTTCATTGAAAATCAGGCCTTCGGGGTTTGCACCCGGCTGGGCGAGAAGATGAGTATCTCGGCCAGCAGCATCCGGCTGTACTTTATTTATACCTCCTTTCTCACCCTGGGATCGCCGGTAGTGCTTTACCTGATTATGGCGTTCTGGATG
>JAYVAP010000772.1:0-2667 GCA_043750915.1 Spirosoma sp.
TCGATCAGCGGCTGGCAAGTTGGGCCAAAATGTCGGCCGGACTGAGCTATTCCAACAGTTTCTCGAACGAGAAAGCCAACGGAAACGTGTTTTACAGCCCCATGAACTCGGTCAACATCACCAACAATATCTGGGATATTACCCAGCGCGATGCATCGGGCAACCTTCAGGCTGTGGAGCCAACGCGTGTAAACCCGCTCTCGACCATCGAAGACATGCGTTTTACCCAGTCGGTGAACCGCACCATCAGCGACCTTCAGCTGAACCTGACTCCGCTGAAAGGACTGAGTGTAGACTGGATTCTGGGTGTGGATACCTACGGGCAGTTTGGTAAAAACTTCATCCGACCCTACCCATACCGCACCGTCGATGGCGTGCCCGAGCGGTTTCCGTTTGGCTTTGCCGCCACGGCTACCAACAACGTGTTGCTGCTGAACTCCGACATCACCGCAGGTTACGAGCGCAATCTGACGGACAATTTCAAGCTGAACCTGATTGCGGGCTACAACTACCAGGTTAGCAACACCGATTTCAGCCAGGCCAACGGTCAGAACCTCGCCCCGTTTATCGAAACCATCAGCGGAGCTTCCAGCAACACTTTTGGGATGGGTTACGGACTGGACCGCTTCAACCTGAGCGGCTACTTTGGGCAGGCCACCCTGGCCTATCGCAACCTTGCCTTCCTGACAGGTGCCCTCCGGCGCGATGCGTCGTCGAAGTTCTCGCCCTCAGAAACCAACCAGACTTATCCTAAACTGAGCGGTTCGCTGGTGCTGTCGGACTTAGACTTCTGGAAAAAATCGGCTATCAACAATGTCTGGAGTGATTTGAAACTGCGGGCCAGCTACGGCGAGTCGGGCAACCTGTCGGGTATTGGTTCCTACAGCCGTTTCTGGCAGTTTCAGCCTATTCCTTTCCAGGGTCGTAACACCATCATCCCGTCCTCTACGCTGGCCAACCCGGCCGTGCGTCCCGAGCGGATGTCGGAACTGGAAGGGGGCGTGGATATGTCGTTTTTCAACAACCGCATCAGCCTGAGTGCCACCGCCTACAACCAGCAAATTAAAGACTTGGTCGTGAACCGGACATTAGCTCCCTCCACCGGCGGCACCGGCATCATTAACAATGTGGGCACAATGGAAAACCGGGGTATCGAACTCATGCTCGACGTGACACCGGTGAAAACCAAGGATTTCTCCTGGGATTTTACGGTGATCTTCAACCGCAACCGCAACAAAATCCTGAGCTTAGGTAGCCCGCGCATAGAAGTGTCGACGGTGTCGGGTGCTCCCGTGTTTTTGCTCGAAGGCCAGCCCGCCAGCGTGTTTTTTGAGTTTCCCTACGCCCGCAACCCCGATGGGTCGCTGCTGCTGACGACCCAAGGGTTTCCACAGCGCGAACGGGGTACCCAAACAACTGCCAGCATCGACTATACTCCGCAACGAACCCCGGAGAATCAGCCAACCGGCACATTTATTCGCAAAATTATCGGTGATCCTAACCCAAAATGGACCGGCTCATTTGCTTCTAACGTAACCTATAAAAACCTGTCGTTCCGGTTTATGATCGATGCCGTGCAGGGCAATCAGGTTTTCAACGCCGACAAACGTACCCGCGAGAACGTAGGTATCGGCCCGCTGGCCGAGCAGGAAATGCGGGGCACGCTGCAACGGGGTTATATTTTTGCCATCGGACCTATCGGCGAGTTTCGGATTGACGACGGGTCGTTTGTGAAGCTGCGCGAAGTGGCCCTCAACTACCGCTTGCCCAGCTTTGTGAAAGGACTGAACAACCTGAACGTGGCCCTGATTGGCCGTAACCTTATCTCGTGGGATAAATACAACGGATTTGATCCCGAAACCAACTCGGGCGGCAACGCCGATCTGGTGCGGGGCGTTGATTTTGGCAACGTACCCATTCCCCGCACCTACCAACTCCAACTGACGGCAAGTTTTTAATAACCGACATTGATCCATGAAACGATTTAAAATAATTTTTCTGCTGGCCCTGGCCCTGAGCCAAAACGCCTGCAACCAGGAATACCTGAACCCCAGCGCGGCCACCGAGCAGCAGGTAATAAACTCATCCGACGGATTAGTTACACTCGTCAACGGGCTGCAATATCGCTACACCTTCGGGCGGGCGGGTGTTATTTATAATGCTGTGGCGGCCGGAGGTCTGGCTACCCGCGAACTGCGGGTGCTGAACGCGGGCAATACCGACGAGCTGTTTCTGGAGCAGGGCTTTCAGAGCGTGCAAGGTGCCAACGCCGTTATCCGGAACCTGTGGTCGAGTGCCCAGCTGACCCGCGCCACCGCCGACATCGTGCTGAGCAACGCCGACCGCGTTATTGCCGATGCCGGTCTGCGGTCGGGAGTAGTGGCCTACGCGTCTATTTTCAAGGCTTTATCGCTGGGTACGCTGGGGCAGTTTTTTCAGCAGGCCCCCATCACCACGGGTGCCAATGCACCTTTTGTGGCGCGGGAGCAGCTCTTCCGGGCGGCCATCCAGCAGCTGGAAACAGCCGCCACGCTCATCGGTACCACGCCCCCGTCGGCCGCTTTTTTGAGTCGGGTGCCAGCGGGTATCGACATACCGAACACCATTCAGGCGCTGATTGCCCGTTACGCCCTGCTGGCGGGCGATTTCGACAAGGCCATTGCTGCC
>JAYVAP010000773.1:0-2975 GCA_043750915.1 Spirosoma sp.
ATTCGATGATCGGCCCAACACTCAGGCGACATTAATTGATATATCGTTGCTCTGGATTCGGGAGTACCTGCGGATCTCAGGCAGTCGGTTAAGTGTTCAAACCGGGACAAGTGGTGCCGCCGACCTGCTTGAACAGATGGGTTTACTCAATGGCCCACCCGAGCACCGATTCCCACGAAACGTAGCACTGATGCTGTTCTGTGAAACGCCGGAAAAGTTCTTTCCCTACTCTTATATCGAACTGGTGCATTTCCGGGGTAATCCAGGTGACCGCGACTTTAACGAAACCCGGTTTACGGGGCCGGTACAGTACCAGATTCGGCAGTTGCTCGATTATCTGAAGGGAAATATTCTGACTGAAAAGGTGATTAAGCATCCCGACCGCGCCGAAGCCACCCGGCTATTTAACTACCCATTGCCTGCTCTTGAAGAAGCCATTGCCAACTGTATCTACCACCGGGATTATACCGTGCGGGAACCGGTCAAGGTGTTTGTTGAAGCTGACCATATTCGGCTTCAAAATTCGGGTGGCCCCGACCGCACTATCCGGCCTGAAGATTTTCTGACCGGGCGTGTGCGCCCCAAACGCTACCGTAACCGTCGTTTGGGTGATTTTATGAAAGGTTTAGACCTGACTGAAGGCCACGCTACAGGCATCCGGTTGATTTTGGATACCATGGCGTTCAATGGTTCACCGGCTCCTGTTTTTACGTTTGACGAAGAGCGTTCTTTCTTCGAGGTTGAACTGCCCATACATTCAGAGTTCCTGAAAAACCCTGTTACACACATTCCAGAAAGAAATTCGTCTTTATTTCCGCTTTCGTCAGCGGAACAGATTGAGTTCTCCCACTTACTATCTACGCTGACTAAAGCAGGTATTGGCATGATCCGTGGTCTCAGTGAGCAAGCCGCATATAGCCGAAAGGAAGTGCTCTTGCGTGTTGGTTTGGCTAACCATACAGACAACGTAAAACGGCATATTGATCCTCTCCTAACAAAGGGGCTTCTAATGCTAACCGATCCCGATAGCCCCCGTAGCCCGCGTCAAAGCTACGTTTTAACCGAACAGGGCCGTCGCATGGCTCAATACCTTTCCGAGCAAGAATCGTGATCAGCGACTAAGTAGCGACCAAGTAACGACCAAGTAGCGACGTAACTGCTGGCAAAGCATTTAGGCTGGTAAAACCGGAATAGTCACCTCTTCATCCCAATCCATTGTACCGTAGTATTCGTCCAACGCCAGGGTCATCATGGCATCCTGCTCGGCTTCGGTACGGCTGCACCAATGTCTATTATCATCAAACTGTTCGGTAACGCTGAGGTGAAGCAATTCGCCATTCAGGTCATACACTTCGTAAAGATCAACGCTTGACTGATTGACGTAAAGCAACACCAGTCCCGACGTTTCGGCAATTGTTTTGAGCGATTTCGGGGCCGCCAACAGGCGTGGGGTAGTGGTGAAGTTCATGGCATTTTATCTGATTATTACTGAGACAAAACTACGGTGACGTTGCCCAAAATATAGGGTTAATTATCAGTCAACTATTCTTTTTTTAACCCACTTGGTTACCCTTTTTATAACCCCTTTCGGCGTTTGGTCTTACGCTGTGCGGGTTTGGGTAATGCCCCTTTAGGCGGCTTTGTAGGCGGGTTTTCGGCGGTCCCGCGTCCGGGTGGCTGCTGCTGTGAGGTTGTCTGGTTTAAACTGCGTGTTATCCGGGCAATATCGCGCTCAATCTCCGATTCGTGCCTGGCCGCTGTTCCTGCAAAAGGAACGGTCGGAATTAACGTTCCAATGGCAGAAACTACGGAGTTAACCCCAGCCTCAAACTTGTCTTTATCGGCAAGCGTAGTCAGATTGTGCTCGAACGCTGGTAGGCTATTAGCACCATTTGCCCGAATGCGCCCGATGATGCCACCGTACACGTAGTCGCGTCCGAGGGAATATCCCGGCGTTGATCGCATCGTTGGGTCCGCCCGAAGTCTATATGAAATACCCTGTTTTTCTTGCCCGTCTCTGGCCGTGTAGGGAACAAACAGCACCTCATACGGGCTATCGGTCGCCAACCGCTGACAAAAATCAGTTAAACTATTGGAGACTAAAATGGCCTGGTCAATGGCTTGCCGCAAGGCTATTTTAGCTGTGGTCGAACCACGACGATTGGCATATGAACGACGGGTAATGTGGGTCAAATTCGGGCTCTTCGGCTGTGGAAGTTCTATAGGCAGATAGCTGATGTCATTCATCGCCGGTTGTAAGGATAGCATTGGTCGGGTAGGAGTAAGGTTATACTTCGTCTCCATATCCCGACAGAACTGACCAATACGCCGAAAATTATGTACTGACTGAGCCGAGTTCAACCCAGTGAGATCAACCCGGCTGGCGATGATGTGAAAATGGTCATGGTCTTTTTCGGAGTGCCGAAATACGACCATTGGGTTGTTGGCTAATCCAAACTTTTGGGCGAAATCTTGCGCGATCTTTACCATCGTTGAACGGGTGGGCGCGGCCACCTTACCCATCGCTTCCTGCTCAATCGGAAACGAAAATACCTGATGCCATACGGGTTTCTCAACCCGGCTGTTCCGACGAGCCACTTCGACAAACTGTCGAGCGATGGCTTCGATATGCAGCCGCTCACCGCTGGAACTATCGACCACAGTCGGGTCAGCTACCAGACCAGGAGCAACGTGCTGATAGTATAGCAACTCTCCACGTACCTGGGTTCGGTTCAGGCTGCGGTTAGGCTGAACCGCATAGTAGCAGTATTCAATAGCACCCAGAAAGCTGGCTCCAAATTTGGCGGTCTTTCCAATCATGGCGGGTTATGTATCAAGGACAGCAACCGCTTGGTGCAGCTGACTGATGAGGGTAATATAATCGTCGGTTGGCACGGTCGGCGTATCCAACTGCTGCATGATATCGCGAAGCTGAGCAACCACCCGCTGCCGCTGCACCTCGCCGGCATAATCGG
>JAYVAP010000774.1:0-2819 GCA_043750915.1 Spirosoma sp.
CACTGGGGTTCACGTATAACATGCGGGGTGTTCAGGCCAAAATGCGCCGGGACGGATTTTTCTGAGCGTACCGGGCCATGAATTATGCGGTTTTATAAGAGACTTTAGCCCGGAATTTTACCAAATTTTTGAACATTGGCAAAGTCGACAATCCAAATAACCACTAACCATAGAACGATGAAGCGTTTTATTCCCTTATTTCTTTTCACCCTGATTGCTACAACGTCGATAGCGCAGAAAACCGAAGGCATCGCTACGTACGTCCGAAAAGAGTACTGGCTCAAGATCACCAACCGGCTGACGTTCCTGAGTCAGGAGGAAAAAGACCGGATGGCCCAAACCTGGAAAAACTGGGCGGAAGACAACAAGGGAATTAAGATGAAACTGGCCTTCAGTCCCACCGAAAGCCGGTATACCTACAACAGCGATGAACCGGAGGAGGAGGGCGGTTATTCGTGGCGGAAGTCAGAGTTATACCTGTACCGTAACTTTGAGAAAGATCGGAAGACCGATGTTATCGAGATGATCGGCAAAACATACATCATCGAAGATTCGCTGCACACGCCGGTCTGGAAAATTGGCAATCAGATAAAAGAGGTTGCGGGTTATATCTGCATGAGAGCTGAAACAGAAGACCCCATCAGGAAGCAGAAAATTACGGCCTGGTTTGCGCAGGACATTCCCGTTTCGGCCGGGCCGGAGCGGATGAACGGACTGCCCGGCCTGATACTGGAATTGGACGTAAATGATGGCGACGTAATCATCGAAGCGGTCAACGTAGCATTCCGGCCACTCACGCCTGATGACCTGAAACTGCCTAAGTTGAAAGGTAAAAAAGTCAACGACCCGGCCTACGATACCCTGATCCGCCAATACATTGCAGAGCAAATTACGGCTCACCAAAACCCGTACTGGGAAATCCGGTATTGACCCTTGAATTCAAGTGCAATTACGCAAAATTAAACGCTATAATCCCCGAATGGTCAGCACGGCATAGGCAACCTCAGCCGGCCTAACCCTGTTTTTTCTCCTGTAGGGCACTGGCCTGCTCCACCCAGTTGTCGCGTTCAATGCGACCGGGAAAAAACTCAACGATGCCGTTCACTTTCTCCACGTCTTCGGGCGTGAAGCGGGCAATCTGCTGGAACGAATAAATGCCGAGACGGTGGAGTTTGCGCTCCAGAAATGGCCCAACGCCAACGATATCCTTTAAATCGTCGGCCTCAGCAGGCGTGGCCCGGCCAATGCGGTCGAAGTCGATTTCGTGGGCACGGGCCGCAATCCGGCTCAGCACGGCGGCCTCGGAGTTTGCCGTCATTGGCCCGGCAGTTGGCGCATTGGCGGCTACCGGCGGGCGTACGGGCTCAGCAGGCGGTGGGGCAATGGGCGTTTCGGCGGCCGCAATCGGGTCGGGCGAATAGTTGTGGCTAAAGGCGGGCAGCAGCGGGTCGGCGGGCACGTGGGCAGTGGGCATTTCGGGTTGGAGAGCAGCAGAAACCCCTGCGTCGTGGCGTTTCGGTTTGACAAGGCCCAGCGCATTTTTTTTCCGGCGACAGTCGGCCAGTTCGGCTTCTTTGTCGGCAACCTCCATCCGAAGTGCGCGAATCCGGCCACTGAGTACTAAGCGACCCAGCAGCCAGCCCACAAACGCGGCCAGGCACAACAGCAGTACAATTTCTGTCAGGGCAACGGGAACACTAAACGGGTCTAATCCAAACATGATTTCGTGGGTTTAGGATTGCTTGTTTTTAACCAGTTCCGCTGCCTGACCCACCCAGTTTTCGCGCTCAATGCGGCCGGGGAAAAACTCGATCACGTCGTTGACCTGCTCGATGTCGTCGGCGGTGAAGCTGGCAATCTGCCGAAACGTGTAAATGCCAGTGGCGTGGAGTTTTTTCTCCAGAAACGGGCCAATCCCGTCAATAATTTTCAGGTCGTCGGCTTCGTGGACCGACGCGTAGCCAATCCGGTCGACGTTGAGGGTGTGGGCGCGGGCAGCAATCCGATTTAGGGTAACGGTTTCTTCGGGGTTTTGCCCCACCACGCTCACCACCGGCACTGGCGGGGCACGGTGGGAATCGGCCAGGTCGCGGTTGGTGCTGGTCAGGTCGCTTTCGAGCTGGCCAGCGGCCTGCCGACGCGAGACATAGGCGATGAGAAAACCCAGCACGGCGGCCACCATGAGCATGATCAGGTGCTGCACGGGGGCATTGGGCAGGTTAAGCGGATTCAGGTTGAACATCAGAAAAAAGTGTTTAGGATTTTGGCCCTGCCAGCCGCTGCGGGCCAGGCATGACCGGAGCAACTCTCAACGCACCACCACTGTTACACGGCGGTTGGCCCGGCGACCGGCGCGGGTGTTGTTGGGAAATTTAGGGTTGATTTCGCCTTTGGCTACCACCAAAATCTGCCGCTGCGCAATGCCAGACTTCCGCAGGCCCACCTTCACGTCGTTGGCCCGGTCGCGGGACAGTTGCCGGTTCACGGCATCGGATCCGGCGTTGTCGGTATGGCCGGTCAGGAGCAGTTTTTGGTTTTTATGCGTGGCTAAGTAGGTTGCCGCTTCGGCAAAAAACTTAACCGTTTCGCCCGTTTTTATGTAGCTGGCCTCTCCCATAGCAAAATACAGATCGATGGGTTCCAGAACAGACCTGAACCGTTGGGCAGCGGCCAGTTCTACTTCGGTGGCCGGCATTGACGTAGTAGTAGCGGGCACGGGCACTGATGTAGCTGCGGGCGTTGGCGTGGTGGCCGTTTTGGGTTGCTCAAAAGCGAAACCAATGCCGCCATAGAGCGAGTCGTTTGCGGGTGTAAAGGTT
>JAYVAP010000775.1:0-5757 GCA_043750915.1 Spirosoma sp.
CCCACTAAAGACCCTGTTGTTGAGGGAAGGGTTGGAATCATAGCAAAAAAAAACGGTTTTTTTTTGCCATGATTCAGAGGCTGTTCTGAAAATCAAAAAATAAGACCCTATACAGATCAATTAGCGTTCAAAACCCTTTCCTACGCTCTGGAACTTAACGTATTGGACGCAATTCGTGTATATTCGCTGTTTCTTTTTCCAGACCTATCTGATAAATAGTTGTGGCGCAGCCAGCGAACAATATAAACACACTGACTGTCTGTGAGTAATCCAACCGTATGAAACTAACCATGACTTCGTTCAGCGGATTGTCGCTGGTAACAACGGGCAGCCTGATGTATGTGGCCCTGCAAATGGCTCAGTGGCCCATAATACAACCCACCGGACACCAGCCTGTCCGCAGCACCTATACCCGCTGGCAACCGGCTGCGGCCAGCAACGATTCTGCCCGGACACCCTACCTCCCCGATAACCTGAACGCGACCCTCTGGGCCGAAACGCCCATGGTTGCTAGCCCAACCAGCATGGACATCGATGCGCGGGGCCGGGTCTGGATCATAGAAGGCGGTAATCACCAGAAAGACCATACGGATTCAGGGCCGGAAGGTGGGCGGATTGTGATTCTGGAAGACACCAACAGCGATGGCAAAGCCGATCTCAGTAAGGTATTTGTGACCGATCCCGAACTGATATCGCCCCTCGGCATTGCCGTAATTGGTAACAACGTTATTGTCTCGTGCTCGCCCAATCTGGTGGTTTATACCGACGAAAACGGCGATGATATGCCCGACAAAAAAGAAATCATGCTGGCGGGCTTTGGCGGCATCAATCATGACCATGGGTTGCACGCGCTGGTAGCCGGGCCAGATGGAAAATACTACCTCGGCACGGGCAATGCCGGGCCACACGCGGTGACCGACCGCGACGGCTGGACACTGCGCTCGGGGAGCCGCTACGGCAAAGCCAACGCCGGCAATCAGATCAGCGATGACGGGCGTGTTTGGACGGGTGGGCTAACCCTGCGCATCAACCCCAATGGGTCGGGCTTGAAAGTGATGGCCCATAACGCCCGAAACAGTTATGAAACCGCGCTGGACTCTTACGGAAATATGTGGCAAAGCGATTCGGACGACGACGACGTGGCGGCCTGCCGCACCGGCTGGCTTATGGACGGCGGGAATGCAGGCTATTTCAGCAACGACGGAACCCGCTCGTGGCAGACCGACCAACGCCCTGGTCAGCCTGCCACGGTGGCCCACTGGCATCAGCAGGATCCTGGCATTTTGCCCGTCGGCGACATAACCGGTGCTGGTTTGCCCCGGGGAATGGTGATGTATGAAGGCGACGAGCTGGGGCCTTCATACCGGGGCCTGTTGCTCAGTGCCGATGCCGACCGACAGGTGGTTTTTTCATACAAACCCGAAGTTTGGGGGGCGGGCTACCGGATGCCGCGCACCGATTTCATCAGTGGCTTTCTGCCGGGCGGTGAGCCAGAAAAACAGAATGGGCAGGATGCCAACACCCGCAACCGGTTCCGGCCCGGCGATGTGACGGTAGGACCCGACGGGGCACTCTATATCACCGATGGCTATAACCCCGGTGTGGGAGGGAAAGAGATGCCGGGCGGCAGCAGTTACGGGCGCATTTACCGGATTACACCCAAAAACAAAACCCTCAAAACCCCTAAAATAGACCTGCGCACCACCAACGGCCAGATTGCCGCCTTGCTCAGTCCGGCCGTACACGTGCGAATGCTGGGTTTCGACGCACTGAAAGCACAGGGCGAGAAGGTCATTGCGCCAGTAATGGCCCTGCTGTCTTCGTCCAATCCGTACCACCGGGCGCGGGCCGTTTTTCTGCTGGCTCACCTGGGTGCCGAGGGGCAGTTTGAGGTGGAGCGGTTGCTCAAAGCCGGGGATGCTTCTATTCGAATTGTGGCTTTGCGGGCTTTGCGAAGCATCACGCCCGAAAACTCGCAAGCCATTTCATCGCTGACGGCTTCGCAAAAAGCCCTGTTACCGTTGCTGGGTAACCTGTGCAACGACCCCAGCGCGGTCGTTCGGCGGGAGGTGGCCATTGCCCTGCGCGACATACCCTATGCCGACTGCCGCTATATGCTGCTGAACTTAGTGAGCCGCTACGATGGACAGGACCGCTATTACCTGACTGCACTGGGACAAGCCGCCGACAGAAAAGAAGAGGCCCTTTTTGCCGACTTGCGCCTAACCATCCCGACCAACCCCGTTGAATGGGATCAGAAAACAGCCAACTTAGTCTGGCAACTACACCCGGCTTCAGCAGTTGCATTGCTGGCAAAACGGGCCGGGGCACCACAACTCCCGCCCGATGCCCGCCAGCAGTCGATTGTAGCACTGGGTTTTATTAAAAGTGGCGATGCCGTAGAGGCAATGCTCGAACTGAGTAAATGGCCCGATCGGGACGTAGCGGCCTCGGCGAATTACTGGATTGGGTTTCGGCGAAAAAACGACTGGGCCAGCCTGTTGAACGGCTCCGACCGGCCACCGTTGATAATCCCCACCAATGAGCAAAAAATGTTGGCCAAACGGAAGGTGCTGCTCGATGAATCGACATCGGCCACCGAAAAACGCCGGGCCGCCCAGGACATGTCCCGTACGCCCGAAGGCGGAAAGCTGCTGTTGGAACTGGCCGCCGATGGAAAATTATCCGATGCCCTGATCAAAGCAGTGGCACCCACCATGCTGAAAAACCCCGATCAATCCGTTCGGACCAGCGCAAAGGAATATTTTGCGCCCAAACAGGTCATTATGGTTGCCAAACCTCAAACTATCGAGGTTAACACGGTTAATCCGGTAGAAAATATAACTAAAGAAACGGAAAAAGTGTCAGTAGCACCGGTTTCAGTGCCTGTTATGCCCGGCAATCGCAGTGGCACAAAGCTATCAGTCAGCGAAATTGCCGCCCTGACGGGCAACGAACGCACGGGACAGCAGGTGTTCAAAACAAACTGCGCCAACTGCCACCGCTACAAACAACTGGGCAAAGACATCGGCCCTGAGCTTACCCGAATTAGCCAGAAATACGATAAAAATACGTTGTTAGATGCCATTCTCTATCCCGCTTCCAGCCTGGCAGCGGGCTACGAACCGTGGTTAGTGTCTACCAAAACCGGCCAGACATATTACGGTTTTCTGGTCAGCGAGGGCACACAGTCAGTGGTGATTAAGGGTGTAACCGGCCAAAAGCATACCATTCCCGTCGGCGATATTTCGTCGCGTCGGCAGTATCAAACGAGCCTGATGCCCAGTGCTCAGACCATGGGTATGCAGCCACAGCAAATAGCCGATTTAACGGCGTTTTTGTTGAAGCAATAGCGACTGATTAACGACTTCACTAATAAGCGGCATGTTATTAACGGGCTATAACCCGTCGGCAAAAACAGCCCCCCAATTGGTCGTATCGTCTACGCCAACCGGGGGGCTGTTTTTTTATGATGTCATTTAACCTTGACTGCCCTGCCTGCTGTGGCCGGGCTGATGCTGCGTTTTCCTGTCAGACGATGGCATCGATCAGGGCCGTTACCACCGAAACAACCAAGCTGAACAGCAGGGCGGCAATGAACCCGGAAACATGGAAGTTGGGCACGAGATAGCTCGTTAAATAAACCATTAACACGTTGATTACCAGCAGAAATAAGCCAAGCGTAATGATGGTGATGGGAATGGTTAACGCTGTTAGAATTGGTTTGATAAAGGCATTGAGCAGGCCCAGCACAACAGCCACGATGATGTACGTACCTACGCCACCCGAAACCGAAATACCCGGAATAAAGAGACTGGCGACGTAAACAGCCACAGCACTGATAAGAATGCGAATAAGTAAACCCATGTTGGTTATTGTTTTAAGTGAACAGGAGACTATCAAAAACTCCAACAAGATACGAGTTACTTTGTTTAAAGCGCACTATTTGGCATGACGGCTTTGCAGAACGGCAATGACATCGTCCAGGTCCATGTTCTTGTGTTCCAGTAATACCAGAAAATGGAACAACAAATCGGCCGCTTCACCCCGAAACAGGTCGTCGTTGTTGTCCTTTGCTTCGATGACCAGCTCAACAGCCTCCTCGCCCACTTTCTGCGCAATCTTGTTGACACCCAGCTTAAACAGCGATGTTGTATAGGATGTATCGGACGGGTTCACCTTCCGGTCGTGGATAACGCCCTGGAGGTGATTCAGAAATTGCCCCCGCCCCCGGTTAGCTTCCTCAAAACAGGTGTCGGCTCCGGTGTGGCAGGTAGGACCATCGGGCGTGGCTTTAATGAGCAGCGTATCGCCATCGCAGTCGGCCAATATCCCGCGAACGTGCAGGAAATTGGCCGACGTTTCGCCCTTGGTCCAGAGCCGCTGTTTGCTCCGGCTAAAAAATGTTACTACCTGCTCGGCAACGGTTTTGTCGTAGGCCGCTCGGTTCATGTAGCCCAGCATCAGAACTTTACCCGTTTGGGCATCCTGAATAACGGCCGGGACCAGCCCGTCGGGCGATTTATCGAAATTAATATCAGACACGGATTAGTCAGTTTTAATCAGGTTCATGATGAGTCCAATCATCACGTCTTTGGTTGATGGATCGCTCTGCACAACCAGCAGGACTAAAGGGTTATTGTTGATTTTCAACGCTCCGTTTTGGTTCAGGCGGTGTTTGTTCTTCTCCAAAAACCACATAAACATAACATCCCGCAACGCCCGTTCAGACCGTTGGACGGTACCTCGTCAATGTCAAATTGGTTGAGCAGCGAAAAGGATTTGACGTAACCGGTCATCAGCACCAATAATCCCTTTGCTTCTCCCAATTTCAACGCTTCGCCGTCCGCTGTCTGTCTGCTGAAATAGTAACAGTGTTTGCTGAATTTGCATCAACTGATCCTGCTTTTTTGACGTAGTCGTTGCTCATTGAGTGGAAAACCCCGTTTATTGGTTCCGAATCGTTTCGACAAATGCCTGGATGCTTGCCGGCGAGGTGCCGTTTTCATCTAAGTGCCGGATAAATGCGCTGCCAACGATGGCTCCGCTGGCATTGGCGCAGGCAGCATCGAACGTTTCGTGGTTGTTGATGCCGAAGCCAATCAGGCGGGGATTACGCAGATTCATGGCCTGGATTCGCTCGAAATAGGCCCGCATCGGGTCGCTAATGCCCGTGACGGAGCCGGTAATGCTGGCCGACGATACCATGTAAATAAACCCGTCCGACTCGGCATCGATAAGCTGGATGCGGGCATCGGTTGTCTGGGGTGTTATCAGGCTAACGTTCAGGAGGCCGTATTCACGAAAGATGGACGCGTACTCAGCCAGGTACAGATCCAGCGGCAGATCGGGCAGAATCACCCCATCGACACCCACCTCGCGGCACATCCGGCAAAAGTTCTCAACGCCATACTGAAGCACCGGATTGATATAGCCCATCAGCAAAATCGGTATCCTGATCGGGTCGTCGGCAGATGGGTCCCGGCAACCGGCCAGTTGCGCAAACAGTTTTTTGATCGACATGCCGTTGGCCAGTGCCCGACCGTTGCTCTGCTGAATCGTCTCGCCGTCGGCAACGGGGTCAGAGTAGGGCATTCCGATCTCGACCAAATCCACGCCCGCCTGCTGCAACCCCCGCAGCACCGTAACGGTATCGTCCAGATTGGGAAATCCGGCTGTGAAGTAAACGTTAAGCAACCGCTCGCTTTTTTGCGCGAAGAGGGTGGTGATCCGATTTTGGGTAAAGCCGCCCCGCTG
>JAYVAP010000776.1:0-2423 GCA_043750915.1 Spirosoma sp.
CAAACCCAGCGTTGCCGCCACCGAAGCCATGTTCAGAATAACGCCCCCGCCATTGGCCTTCAGGTGCGGGATGGTAGCAAACAGGCAATTATAAACCCCTTTGACGTTGATGCGAAAAATACGGTCGAAATCAGCTTCGCCCGTGGTTTCAGCCGTGCCCACGTGGGCGACACCGGCGTTGTTGACCAGAATATGGATGGGTTCCTGGGTGGCAATCCGCCCGATCAC
Source organism: Spirosoma sp. (assembly GCA_043750915.1). Lineage (GTDB taxonomy): Bacteria > Bacteroidota > Bacteroidia > Cytophagales > Spirosomataceae > Spirosoma. The sequence continues at coordinate 229 of JAYVAP010000776.1, forward strand.
TTCCACGGTCTGGTGCTGATTCGACACGTCGACGGCATGGCCCGTGGCGTTGTTACCAGCCCGGCGGATATCGCTGGCGGCCTGCTCAGCCTGCCCCCCGTTGAGGTCGAGAATGTGAACGTGGGCACCCGCCTGCGCGAACACCTGGGCAATGGCCAGGCCGATGCCGCTGGCTCCGCCAGTGACAAGGGCGGTTTTATTTTGGAGTGAAAACATAGAAGCCAGATCGGGAAACAAATCGTTATTTTTAGACAAAGAGACGCACAAAAGCCAAATATACCAGCCATCCCCAAAAACTTTGCCCGGCAACGTTGCGAATCCAGTATACATTACCAAGTTTTGACCCGGCAAATTCACCGGCCATCCCCAAACTCACCCGGCAACCCACCAAAACCATCGTGGGCTTGCCCTAACCCCCTCGTCTCTATTATGCCAACGGCCAATATTGTCAATCTCTTCGACCAAACGATTTTTTTTGGTTCGCTCACCATCGAAAACGGCCACATTGCCCACATCGCGCACCTCGGCCCCGAACAACCCGACGAACCCTATATGCTGCCGGGCTTTGTGGATGCCCACGTACACATTGAAAGTTCGCTGCTCACGCCCCCGCAGTTTGCCCGGCTGGCGGTTGTTCATGGCACCGTGGCCACCGTGTCGGACCCGCACGAAATTGGTAACGTGCTGGGCGTGGCAGGTGTCGACTACATGATTCGGGAGGGCAGTCGCGTTCCCTTTAAGTTTATGTTCGGGGCACCGGCCTGCGTGCCCGCCACCCCGTTTGAAACGGCGGGTGCTACCATTGACCCCGCAGCGGTGGGCGAGCTGCTGGCCCGCCCCGAGATCGGCTACCTCGCCGAGGTGATGAACTTCCCCGGTGTGCTGCGGCACGACCCCGACCTGATGGCCAAAATGGCCTTTGCCAAAGCAGTGGGCAAACCCATCGACGGCCATGCGCCGGGCCTGAGCGGTGCCGATGCCCAGCATTACATTGACGCGGGCATCAGCACCGACCATGAGTGTTTCACCTACGAAGAAGGGCTGGACAAAGCCCGGCGCGGCATGAACATTCTTATCCGCGAAGGCAGCGCAGCCCGCAATTTCGATGCCCTGATTCCGCTACTGGCCGAATTTCCCGACCAGATTATGTTCTGCTCCGACGATAAACACCCCGACACGCTCGTTTTGGGGCACATCAATCAGCTGGTGTTGCGGGCACTGGCTGCGGGCCACGCGCGCTGGCCTGTGCTGCGGGCGGCCTGCCTGAACCCGGTTTTGCACTACAACATGCCGGTGGGTTTGCTGCGCGAAGGCGACCCCGCCGACTACATTGTGGTCGACGATCTGACTCACTTCCGGGTGCAGCAAACGGTTATCGATGGCCAGACGGTAGCCAAAAATGGCCGACCGGTGATGGCCAGTCTGCGCTCCGCCCACGTCAACCAGTTCGACTGCTCGCCCAAAACAGCCGACCAGTTTGCGGTGGTGGCCCAACCGGGCACGCAGCAAATCCGGGTGATCGAAGCCCTCGACGGCCAGCTTATCACCAACGCGCTGCTGCTCGAACCCCGCCTTGAAAACGGGCAGATTATGCCCGACATCGGGCGCGACATGCTGAAATTGGTGGTCGTCAACCGCTACCGGAACGCCCCGCCCGCCGTGGCTTTTATCAAAAACTTCGGCCTCACACACGGGGCCATTGCGTCGTCGGTGGGGCACGATTCGCACAATATCACCGCCGTGGGTTGCTGCGACGAAAGCATCTGCCGGGCGGTCAATCTGGTTATCGAAGCGCGGGGCGGTCTGGCGGCCGTGGCCGGAGGTGCCGGGGACCTGCCCCAGGAAGCAGACATGAGCCGCCGTCAGTTTCTTTATACGGCAACCACGCCAGCAGCGCAGCTATTGCCATTGCCCGTTGCCGGACTCATGACCGACGAGGATGGTTATGAGGTGGCGGCTCAGTATGCGCGGCTCGATTTGTTTGCCAAAGAAGTGCTGGGCAGCCCGCTGTCGGCCCCATTTATGACGCTTTCGTTTATGGCACTGCTGGTCATTCCATCGCTCAAACTGAGCAATATGGGCTTATTTGACGGAAAAGTGTTTGATTTTACCCCACTTCAGGTAATCCCGTAATACCGAAAAAAAAATTACGCGTCCGTCGTTTTAAATTCAATTTAATATCAATATGTTTACAC
>JAYVAP010000777.1:0-5374 GCA_043750915.1 Spirosoma sp.
GCACCCACCGTGCCTTTACCCCGACGGATGTTGCCCACCAAGGCTTTGAAATCTTTGGTGACCCGAAGCAAATTATTGTTGTTTTCCTGCAATGTTTCCAGAATCTGGTCCGAACTCAGGGCGGCCTGCGTGCGGAGCCGGTCGCCATCGGTCACTTCGGGGTGGCTGATGGTGCCGCCCGAAATGACCACAATCTTGTTGCCAATCAACCCGTCGGAGCTGACCGATGCGCTGGCATCTTTGCGGATATAAGCCTGCGACGACTGCTCGATGTTCATGTCTACTTCGACCTGTGCGTTGCCATAAAAACTAATTCGTTTGACGGTGCCGATTTTTACGCCCGAGAACCAAACATTATTGCCCACTTTAAGACCTGCCACATCGTTAAAAATGGCCATGATTTTGATGCTTTTGGTGAAGCGCTTTTGCTGCCCGCCCAGCACAAACACACCGGCAACGAAAATAATGATGCCCAGCAGGACAAATATGCCGACAGTGACGGAACGTTTGTTCGATTCGGTGCTCATGTGGTGGTAGGATTTTCAGCCGTTGTTGCGCTGACAAAGTTATAATTATAAAACTGTTGAATTTGGGGATCGGGGTTTGCGAAAACCTCCTCAAACGTGCCCGTTTGCGGAAACGTACCGTCTAACAGCATGGCCACCCGGTCGCCGGTGGTTTTGGCACAGGTCAGGTCGTGGGTGATAATGATGGATGTGGCCCGGTAGTGTTCGCGCACGTCGTTAATGAGTTTGTTAATTTCAATGCAGGTAATGGGGTCCAGCCCGGCGGTAGGTTCATCGTACAGCATGATTTCGGGTTTCAAAATCAGCGTTCGGGCAATGCCAATGCGTTTGCGTTGCCCACCCGACAGTTCGGATGGCATCTGGCTGATTGTTTGCCGCAGCCCCACATCGTCCAGGGCCGTTTCAACGGCCCGGTTAATATCAGCGCGGCTTAGGTTCCTGACGTTGCGCACGAGTGGAAATTCCAGGTTCTCCCGAATGCTCATGCTGTCGTAAAGGGCACTATTCTGAAAGGAAAATCCCACTTTTTGCCGAAACAAATCCAATGCCTGGCCCCGGAGGGTATCCACCGCCTGACCCAGTACCGTGATGCGGCCCGAGTCGGGTTTGAGCAAGCCGATAATGAGCTTGATCAGCACCGACTTTCCCGTGCCCGAACGGCCCAGTACCACCACGTTTTCGCTCCGGTTCACGTCCAGATCAACGTCCCGCAATACGTGCAGATTGCCAAAGGATTTATATAATCCCCGGATGGTAATGACGGGTTCGGCTGAGGACGGCATCGTATGAAAGGAACCTGGAGAATAAACACCGAAAGAATAAATGCCATAAAGACCGAAAACCGGGACGGCTGGCAGCCGGTTTAACTATCACCCGCCCCGAATGGCACCAATGATTTGAAGCGTCAGGAGTTCTTCAACGAATACCAGAAACATGGCCGTTACCACCGCACTATTGGCGGCTTTGCCAACGCCTTCGGTGCCTTTGGCAGCGTGAAATCCTTTATAACAACCCACCATGCCAATGGTAAAGCCAAACAGAATCGACTTAAAAAGCGACGCAAAAATGTCGATGTAGGTAATGGCCCCAAAAACTTCCTCAAAGTAAGACGTAAAACTGGTTTGCTCGCTTTGGTTGATGTTTATATAGGCACCGATCAGGGCGACAAAAATCGTGTACATTGTCAGCAGCGGGATGGTGAAGGAAGTGGCCAGCACCCGCGTCACCACCAAAAACTTGAAAGGGTTGGTGCCCGAAACTTCCATCGCATCGATCTGCTCGGTCACGTTCATCGAACTTAGCTCAGCCCCAATACTTGACCCCACTTTGCCCGCTGCAATCAGGGCTGTCACTAATGGGCCTAATGCCCGAACAATGGCAATGGCAATCAGCGAGGGCAGCCATGAAGTAGCCCCAAACTCCGACAGCGACGGCCGCGACTGATTGGTGAACACAATACCTGTGATGAAGCCGGTGGTCGAAATAAGTAGCAGCGAGCGAACGCCCACCTCGTAGCACTGACGAACGATTTCTTTGAATTCATAGGGCGGCAAAACGGCTTCCCGAAAGAAGCGGCTCACAAAAGCCACCACCTCGGTTAAGGTGAGAAAAAACCCGTCGAGCCGCCGGGTTGTCACGGGCCGGTCAGATGATGGCCGGTTGGTGGAGGTTGTCGTGTCAGGCTGCATTCAAGCGAGGAATAAATAGGACCAGCTCCCGCCCGTGTGACCGGGCTGTAACTGACAAACTCATTTGGTGGCCCAGGGTTTAGTTTCTGCCGGCGCGCCGGGCAAACAGGTTATATTTTACCATGGCATACAAAGCCCGGAAGCCGTCGCGCCAGCCAATCTTTTTGCCCTCGGTATAGGTGCGGCCGTAGTAGGAAATACCCACTTCGTAGATGCGAATACCGGGAATGCGGGCCAGTTTTGCCGTCACTTCCGGCTCGAAGCCAAAGCGTTTTTCCCGCAGATTGAGCCCCTGAATCAAGGGCGTTTTAAACAGTTTATAGCACGTTTCCACATCGGTTAGGTTAAGGTCGGTAAACATGTTGGACACCAGCGTCAGGAACTTATTTCCCATCGAATGCCAGAAATACAGCACCCGGTGCGGATGACTCCCAATGAAGCGGGACCCATAAACGACATCGGCTTTGCCATCGATCATCGGCTGGAGCAGCAGCCCGTATTCATTGGGGTCATATTCCAGATCGGCATCCTGAACGATGAGCCAGCTGCCGGTGGCCCCTGCAATGCCCGTGTGCAGGGCAGCGCCCTTGCCCTGATTAGCCGAATGACGGATGTAGTGCAGGCATACCGCCGGAAAATTCTGTTGAAACATGCTCACCATCAGGTCAGTGCGGTCGGTTGAGCAGTCGTCGACCACAATAATTTCCTTCTGAATGGCCAGTGGGAGCGGAGCCGCTACCACATTCGTTAACAGTTCAGTAATGGTATGTTCTTCATTGTAGGCCGGGATAATAATGCTAAGGGTCATGCGTAGTTGATCGGGTGGGGGAATGATAATAAACAGTAAACAGTCAGCCGGTTAGCTAAAGTAGAAATGCCCGGATGTGTATGCAAAGGTAAAAAACGAATCCATACCACACGCGGGCAGGGCGGATAGCCCACGAATTCGGGCGCAGGATGCCGGTAGAATTGGACAGTCCGCTGCTTTTTTAACGCGATCACCCCGAACGCATTACCTCCCCCTTTATGCCCCTACGCTCACAAGACTGGTTTGGCCGCACCGGAAAAGACGGCTTCATCTACCGCGCCTGGATGAAAAATCAGGGATTCCCGCACCATGAATTCGAGGGGAAACCCGTCATTGGCATCTGCAACACCTGGTCGGAGCTGACCCCCTGCAACGCCCACTTCCGCGAACTGGCCGAAGCCATCAAGCGGGGTGTGTGGGAAGCCGGTGGCTTTCCGCTGGAGTTTCCGGTGATGTCGCTCGGCGAGTGCCAGATAAAACCCACGGCCATGCTGTTTCGTAATCTGGCCAGCATGGACGTGGAAGAAAGCATCCGGGGCAACTCCATCGACGGGGTCATTCTGATGTGTGGCTGCGACAAAACCACGCCCTCCCTGCTGATGGGTGCGTGCAGTGTCGACCTGCCCACCATGGTCGTCTCGGGCGGACCCATGCTGGCGGGGCGGTTTCAGGGTCGGAAATTGGGTACGTCGGATTTATGGCGCTTCGCCGAAGATTTTAAAATGGGGCGTATGTCGCAGGCCGAGTTCGTCGCTGCCGAAGCAGGCATGGCCCGCAGCCAGGGCCACTGCGCCGTCATGGGCACCGCCAGCACCATGGCCGCCATGGTCGAGTCGCTGGGCCTGAGCCTGCCCGACAACGCCACCATTCCGGCTGCCGACTCGCGCCGGAAAGTGCTCGCCCACATGACCGGTGTCCGAATGGTCGAACTGGTACGCGAAAACCTGAAACCGTCGCAGATCCTAACCCGCCACGCCTTCGAGAACGCTATTATGGTCAACGCGGCCCTCGGCGGTTCCACCAACTTTATCCTCCACCTGATGGCCATTGCCGGCCGCATTGGCCAGTCGCGCCCGGCCCACCCCGGCGGTGCGGCCCCGGTGGAGCTGTCGCTCGATGATTTCGACCGCCTGTCGGCCAGCATCCCGCTGTTGGCCAACCTGCAACCGTCCGGCGAGCATTTTGTGGAGGATTTATTCTATGCCGGTGGGTTGCCCGCCATCATCCGCGAACTGCGGAGCGTGTTGCACAACGATGCCCTGACGGTAAACGGCCGCACGCTGGGCGAAAACTGCGCCGATGCCCGGTGCTACGACCCGGCGGTGATTGCCAGCCTCGAAAAACCGTTTAAACCCGAGTCGGGGGTGGCCGTGCTGCGGGGCAACCTCTGCCCGAACGGGGCCGTGCTCAAGCCCTCGGCGGCCACGCCCGCGCTGATGCAGCACACCGGCCGGGCGGTGGTTTTCGAGGACATTGACGACTACAAAGCCCGCATCGACGACCCACTTCTCGACGTTGACCCAAGTTGCGTGCTGGTGCTGAAAAACGTGGGCCCCAAGGGCTATCCTGGCATGCCCGAAGTGGGCAATATGCAACTGCCCGCCAAAATTCTGGCCCAGGGAGTTCACGATATGGTCCGCATTTCGGATGGGCGCATGAGCGGCACGGGTTTTGGCACGGTGGTGCTGCACGTATCGCCCGAATCGGCGGTGGGAGGCCCCCTGGCATTGGTACAAAACAACGACCTGATCACCCTCGACGTGGCTGACCGAAACCTCCACCTGCACGTGTCGGACGAAGAACTGGCCAGTCGGCTGGCACAGTTCAGACCCATCGACCTGGGCTACGAACGCGGTTATGTCAACCTCTACATCCGCCACGTGACGCAGGCCCACGAAGGAGCGGATTTCGACTTTCTACGGGGCGGTTCGGGCAGCGTTGTCAAACGGGATTCGCACTGATGCCGACCGGTACGGGCTGCGCCCACAACCTAAACTGTGGGCGCAGCCCGTGGAAAGAAGTGCCACCGACGAACGATTTTCCTGCGTAGGTAAAAAATGAACCCGACGCGCTTATTGGGTACAACAACCATCCGGCCGCGTCAGCATCCTCTGTTATATGCCTTTTTCCATCAACCGCCGTCAGTTCGTTCGGGGCACTGCGGCCTCCCTGGCCCTCGCCACATTAGAGACCCAGGCCATGAACCCGCCTTTCCATGGCCTGGCAAAGACCTATCGGGTGGGGTTGATTGGCACCGGCTGGTACGGAAAGAGCGATTTGCTCCGGCTCATCCAGGTAGCTTCGGTGGAGGTGGTTGCCCTCTGCGATGTCGATAAAAACCAGTTGGAAAG
>JAYVAP010000778.1:0-8849 GCA_043750915.1 Spirosoma sp.
GGCTGTTGGTCTGCGCAGGCAACCCGGTTTTGGGCCAGTCACCCGCTGCGATGTCCATATCGGTTAGTTCGGCCACGCTCTGCGCCGGTGCCAGCACCAGCCTGACAGTATCGGGCTGTGCGGTGCCTGGCGTTATTCGCTGGTCTACCGCGCAAACGGGCGGTACCATTTTGGTGGCCCCGTTGCAAACCACTGTATACTCGGTCACCTGCTCCCTCACGACGTTGCCGGTGGCCAGCACCGCTGTGAGCACTACCGTCACCAGCACAACCGCCACGGCTACTGTGCGGGTTAGTCCACCGATTGCCGTTATCACGCAGCTCATCCCGGTTTCGTGTTCGGGCCGCAGCGACGGCCAGATTGTGGTGGGGGCAACCGGCGGCACCGCTCCACTCCAGTACCAGTTCAGCGGGCAACCGTTTCAACCGGGCAATACCCTCACCGGGCTGAAAGCCGGCAACTATGCTGTTGTGGTGAAAGATGCGGCAGGATGTCAGGTACCGCTTCAGGCCAGCATTACGGAGCCGCTCCCACTGTCGCTGAACATCACAGCGGTGGGAGCCAAATGTGTGGGCGGGGCCGATGGTGGCCTGATTGCCACAGCGTTGGGTGGAGCAGGCGACTATCGATATGTGCTCAACGATGGCCTGCCTCAGGAAGGCAATACATTTTTAGATCTGAAAGCCAACACTGCTTACACCGTCATGGTAATTGATAAGCAAGGGTGCCTGCTGCGACAGCCGGCTCAGATTGGCGCACCAGCCCCCTTCGACATTAAACTGGCTGTTCGCCCGGCGCGGTGTGCAGGCTCGGCCGACGGCAGCGTGACGGTGGCGGTTGAGGGCGGCCGAGGGCCGTATCAGTATCAGATTGGCACGGGTGCCCTGCAAACGGGTGCCCTCTTCACCGGTTTGGCAGCCAGTGCCTACGAACTGACCGTGCAGGATGCCAACGGCTGTCAGGGGAAAGCAAAAACCGTGGTTGCCCAACCCACTCCGCTCAAGCTGACGGCGGTGGCAGCACCGGTTAATTGTTTTGGTCCCAGCAGCGGCTCCATCACGCTGACACCCACCGGCGGAACAGGCGCGATAACCTATCAGCTGACATTGGCCAAAGAACCCCAGGCCAGCAATATTTTCACGGGCGTTGTTGTGGGTGAGTACAGCGTTGTGGGCACCGATGCCAACGGCTGCACCAGCGTCAGCTCGGTTACGGTGGTCAGGTCGGAGCCGCTGGCTGTGAAAGCCACGGTCACACCGGCTTCCTGCTGCGTGTGCATGACGGGGAGTATTCAGCTGGTCAGCACCGGCGGCACGGGCACAAAGCGGCAGTTTCAGCTCATTGGGCAATCTTATCAGCCTGCCAGTCAGATCGGTGGTTTGCGGCCCAACACCTACCGCCTGCGGGTAATGGACGAAGTGGGCTGTACGGATTCTGTGGCCGCTGTGGTGACCGATGCATCGGCCATGACGCTCTCGCCCGGCCCTGTAAAAAACGTTTCCTGTGCCAGCGGTACCGACGGCGAGGCATCCGTTCAGATAACGGGCGGCACCAAACCCTTCACCTATTACTGGATGACAGAACGCCGGGATACCCTCAAAACCCGCACCGCCACCCAAACCGGCCTGCCGGAAGGCACCTACACCGTAAGCGTTGTGGATACAAACCGTTGCACCACCGCCACGACCTTTGTTACGGTGCGGGCGCAAAGCCCCCGCCCCTTTAAGCCCACCATCGGCCAGGCGGGGGGCACGCTTCAGGCCGAAAACCAAACCACCGGACTTCAGTGGTATGTGCGCACCACGGGCAGCGATCCCGGCCAGGCCGTTGCCAATGCCACCCAGCCAACCCTCGTGCCCTTTGCCAGCGGTCAGTACTACGTTGTGCTCACCGTCAACGGCTGCGCATCGCTCCCCTCGGAGGCCATCAATTTTGTGCTGACAGCCCTGAATGAACCCACAGCAGATTTTCGGGTAAAGGTTTGCCCTAATCCCGTTCGCGACCGGCTGCAGGTAGAAATAGAGCAGGCCGGACGGGGAGCAGTGCAGTTGGAGCTGCACAACGCATCAGGACGGCTGGTGGGTCAGTACCAGTTACCGGCTTTCTCGGGCAAAAAATGGGTGGATTGGCCGTTGTCAGGGCTTCCGGTCGGCATGTATTTACTCAACGCCCGTGGCGGGGCGAAGCAAGCGGCCGCACGGGTTGTAGTAGAGTAGTGCAGCGGTAGCCAGGGCGGCCATCTGTTGGAAACAATGCGTTGTTGGTTCAAAACTCCACGTGTGTCCGCAGGGCCACCAGATGAACCGCCCCCCGGTCGGCGTTGTAGCCGGGGTTGGCACGAACTGGTAATCCATTGTCAGCCAGAGCGTTCTGGCCACGCGGGCTTTATAGAACAGTTCCCCAATCTGTTCGCTGCCGTAGAGGGGCAACCGCCCGTCGCCGAGCATGAATCCATTGCCGCCAGCGTTCAGAAAAGCTGCGTGGCTGGCCGAAATATCGTTTCTGACTAAGGCCATCCCGACCACATCGTTAGATCGTCGCCAGCGTTGCCCGCCGAAACTGGCTCCCAGGGTGTAGCCTTTTGTTTCTTACGGGCATCTTCTTTTCTGACGCGCCGACTGTGAATTAGTTCGTAGGTGACGGGTGGCAGGCAGGGACAGCTGCGTTTTTCCAGCCGTTCCCCTTGTCTCCGGCATTAAAAGAAGCGGGTATTAGTGACGTAATCGAGTAATTGCTGCGACTGAAAAACATTATTTTGCAGATTAATCTGGTTCAGCTGTGCCTGCTGATAGGTACGGATTTTGTCTAAATAGTCCAGCAGTCCAATTGCCCGAACGTTATAAGCGCGGGTAGCTTCTACCGAAATATTCTGGATGCGGTCTAAGTAATCGGTTGGGCGGGAGCGGTTTTGTTCATAATAAGTCGTCAGTTTATCATACGCATTGAGCACGTCGCTCTGAATCAGCGTATGTTGGTTTTCGCGCCCGGCACCCACACTTTTCAGCGTTAGTTCGGCTGCCCGAATGGCTCCCTGGTTGCGATTCGCCAGGGGCAGGTCCATGGCTAACTGCAACCCCACAAAGTTAGTATAAGCATTCCCGTAGCGTTCAAAGAGCACACCGGTTGTGAGGTCGGGTGTTCGGCGGGCGCGTTCCAGTGCCAGGCTGCGCTCGGCATTGCTGATCTGCTCCAGCGAGAGGGCCGCATCGGGTCGGTTGGCAAAGGCCGAGTCTATCGCAGTGGCAAGGGCCGGGGTCAGCGTGGGCAGGGTCATGGGCCTGATAAACCGGGCGGGCAGGGACTGGCGCAGCAAAACCCGGAGCGTAGCCTGCTCATCGGCAATCTGGGCGCGGTAGCTGGCCATATTGGCCTGCAGGTCGCGCGTGGCCACTTCTAAGCGCGTCACTTCATAAGGAGCCACACCACCCGATTGCTGGGCAATCCGGTAAGACTCGGCCAGGCGTTGCTGCCGCACAAGCTCCGCCTGAAACAGGGTTAGGCCCTGCAGATCGAAATACAGATTGGCGTAAGTGCTGTAGAGCTGATAGCGCAGTGTTCGCAGGAGATCACGGAAAGCCAGTTGCGCCATATTGCGGTTACTTTCGGCCAGGGAAACCAATTTACTGCGTTTACCCGCCAGCAAAATAACCTGCTGCAACTGCACAGCTACGTAGCCACTGCTGTAGTTACCCGCGTTCTGGTCGGCAATGGACGGGGTGCCAAAGGGCAGAACTTTTCGGGTGTTGGGGTTATAGAGGTTGGTTTGAAACCACAGCTTCGGATTGGGTCTCAGCCCGGCCTGGGTAATGGCCGCCCCGGAAATATCTACCTGGTATCGCTGGGCCAGCAGCTGGTAATTACGTTCCAGAAACTGGGCCTCAAGCTGAGCTAAACTCAGGCGGAGGGTATCAGAAACAGCCTGCGCCAACAGCGAACCGGCAGTCAGAAAGCTGAAAATAACGCCCGCTAAAAAGCCATACTTAAACGATGAACGTGTCATACGCGAATGGGGTGAGAAGAAGCAAGTTATAAGCCGCCAGAAACAAAACCCAGGCAGTTGGAGAATTTGTGCCGAAAGCAAACACCTGAAAATTAAGTCTTTGTTAAAGCCCCGTTAAGCATGCCTTAAAAAGCCGATAAGCCACAAAACCACGCTATTTCTACCCGGAAAAACACAATTGCCGACAGTTCTGGTGGTTCAAAAAAAAGAAGAACCGGCGGGGTAACTTATCAACGTCTCGTTTTGATTGGTCAATCCAGCGGATAGTTGGGTTCCGCTCCACAACTCAGTACCTTTGCCGTTTATATCTTTTGCCCCTATGCCCATAACTTTTTTCGATCATTTCAAACGGTCGGCACCCATTGTTGCAACGGTTGCGCCGGGCAAAGCAGAGTCGATAACAGTTCAGCTTGCTTTCGACATAACGGGTTGCTACGTAACGTTGTTCAACGAACAAAACGAAGCCGTTCAGCCCGATTACCAGGCCTACAGCGGTGCGTTGCGCAACCTGCTTCGGGCCATGCAGCAACTGCACGAACGAAGCGGGTTTGTGATCGACTGGGAAAACCCGTCGGCACAGCTGTATCTTCATCAGCACGATTATTTGCTCGATTATATCCGGCAATGCCCGGCGGTGGTGGACGAACGCAAACGGCCCATCCGGTTCACGGACCTGATGGGCGAGTTGCGGCTGCAGATTCAGCCCACGCTCCCCGAGACCGGCAACGCCCCCGCCCCCGCCGAAACAGTTGCCACCACAACGGGCCAGGCTACTGTTCAGTCGCTGGAGGCCAGCATCCGGCTGTTTGTGGATGGTGGCTATGAAGATGATTTCCTGCTGCTCAACGAGCGGTTTGCCCTCTCCGGGGGGCGCATTGTGGAAGTGCCCGAAACGGGCCCGTCGTTTAACCGGGTAGCCCAGTTCGACACCACGCTGCGGCCCGCCGACCTCACCAAATACCTCTCGCTGGCCCTTTCCTATGTCGAGCACCTGAAAGTTGAATACGCTGATTTTCAGCTTGTTCAGGCATCAGAGCCGATGATGGCCCAGCCCTGTTTGGTGTTCGAGAAGATCGATGCCGATCAGTCGCTCTACGTCCGGGTTACGCAGCAGCTGCCCCAAACTGATGCCGGTTTTCTGGATGAGTTCGACCTGTACCGCTATGCTGATCTGAACACCCTGGAACGCACGATTTCGGTGCGGATTGTGGAGCGTCAACCGCTGTCGCTGCTGGTGGGACAGGTGGAGCAACTTATTGAAAAACACGTGGTTAAAGAGCGCGGACGGCGCAAATCGCAGGGGCAGTATATTGTGGAGGGCAACTTGTTTATATTGCCCGAAGAGATTGCCGGGCCTTTTATTTACCAGGAACTACCCCGGTTGCTGGAAACATTCGAGCTCTTTGGGGCCGAAAAGCTGAAGCAGTACCGCGTGAGCACCCACGCCCCCCGGCTTAACCTGAACCTCAGCCACGGCATCGACTTTCTGGAGGGCAGTGCCACCGTTACCTTTGGCGATCAGGAGCTGAGTCTTTTAGAGGTGATCCGGCAGTATAACCAAAACCGCTACGTACAGCTCTCCGACGGCACCCACGGGTTGGTGAACGAAACCTACATCCGCAAACTCGAACGCCTTTTCCAGAAAACAAAAAAAGATAAAGTCCAGCTGTCGTTTTTCGATTTGCCGCTGGCCGAAGAACTCCTCGACGAGGCCGTGGCGGAGGGGACGTTTAAAAAGTCGCGGGCGTTTTTCACGGAGTTAAACCAGCTGGCCAAACGCAAACTCCACGCCACACCCACCGTGCAGGCCACGCTCCGGCCCTATCAGAAACAGGGGGTGCAGTGGCTCGAACACCTGCACGAATACCGCCTGAACGGTTGTTTAGCCGACGACATGGGCTTGGGCAAAACCCTCCAGACCATCACGCTGCTGTCGCGGTTTTACCCCAAAGAGACCTTGCCCACCCTGGTGGTAATGCCCAAAACGCTGCTCTTCAACTGGGAAAAAGAAATAGCCCGCTTCAACCCCAGCCTGAGCACCTACACCTACTATGCCGACACGCGCGACCTGGACGCAGCCTGCGGTCACAACCTGATTTTTACGACCTATGCCCTGCTCCGCAATGACATTGAGAAGTTTCGGACAAAGGCTTATTTCTACGTCGTTCTTGATGAGTCGCAGAACATCAAAAATATTCAGTCGCAGGCCAGCCGGGCGGTAGTCCTGCTGGATACGCAGCACCGGCTGGCCCTCAGCGGCACGCCCATCGAGAACAACCTGTCGGAACTTTACAGCCTGTTTCGTTTTCTGAACCCGGCCATGTTCGGCACGGCTGAGCATTTTAATCAGCACTACCTGACACCCATTCAGAAACACAACGACCCCGACGTGGTGGATGAGTTGCGCCGGAAAATTTACCCCTTTGTGCTGCGTCGGCTGAAGAAAAACGTACTGAAAGAACTGCCCGCCAAAATTGAGCAGGTACTCTACGTGGAAATGTCGGACGAGCAACGGCGATTTTATGAGCAGCGACGGCGGTTTTACAAGGAAATGATTGACCGGCAAATTGCCGAGAAAGGCATTGAGCAGAGCCAGTTCTTTGTCTTTCAAGCCTTTAGCGAACTTCGCCAGATTGCCAGCATCCCGGAGGCCAAATCGGGCGGGGCCATCGAATCGCCCAAAGTAGAAATGCTCATTGAGCAGCTGACCGATGCCGTTGCCAATGGCCATAAAATCCTGGTTTTTGTCAATTACCTGGCGGCCCTGGAACGCATTGGCGAGAAATTAGACGCGCAGGGTATCGACTATGTGAGCATGAGCGGTTCCACCCGCGACCGCCAGCGGCTGGTGGAGCGGTTTCAGAACGACCCCAGCTGCAAAGTTTTTTTGATGACGCTCAAAACCGGCGGCACCGGCCTTAACCTGACCGCTGCCGACATGGTCTTTATTGTGGACCCCTGGTGGAACAAAGCCGCCGAAAATCAGGCCATCGACCGAACGCACCGCATGGGACAAACCCGCAACGTGATGGCCTACAAGATGATTACGCAGGGAACCATCGAAGAAAAAATCCTGGAATTGCAGGAGAAAAAAGCCGAACTCTTCAACGCCATCATCTCATCAGACGCGTCGGCCCTGAAAACGTTCAGCGAAACCGACATTGCTTTTATGCTTTCCTGACCCGTTACGCCATATGGAACAACCCGAACTCATATCGCTGCTGAACCAGCACATAAAAACGTATACCAGCAACCAGCGCAACCGCACCTATGTGGCCAGCGATCTGGCTGTCAACTACATAAAGATAACAAAAGCGGCCGTTAAACGGATCATCATCGAGGAGCTGGATCAGGCATATACCAAAGATGACCTGCAGGAACTGGCCACCTTTGCGCGTCCTATGCTCAAGGCCAACGGTACGCTGCTGGAGGGTCTTGGTCTGAACATGCCCTATTCGATACTGCTCGGCACAGATCCGTCTACCCTCAGCAAAGCCCAGTTGGTGTGGGGCGTGGCAATTATTTTCAGCCATGCCAACGTGTACCGGCTCTTCAGTGACCAGTTGCCACCCGACTTGCAGCAGGCGGCTCATAAATTAGCCTGGTTCACAAAAATCCAGGCCGGCACGCTGGGCCAGCTCATTGGCACCCCCATGACCTTTACCAGCAGCAATGCTTATTATTCTTCGCAGGATACCGATCTGGTCAACCGGTTTAAATGGCTGCCCCACAAAAGCACAAGCTGGGACGGCGGCATTGTGCTGGAGTGGCCCAAAAATATCCGGGCTTTTTTGCAGACGGTTTACCCCAAGCCCGACGATTTCAACCTCAAAACCTTGCCCGGCCCAGCCCCCGGCTGGTTGTTGTGGGACGATGGCGAGACCGTTATTGTTGAGGAGCTACAGAAACTGCTCGCCTACCGGATGCAGGACAACATCCCGATCAATAACTCCGGGAAAGTGGCAGGTAACGGTCTTAAAAAAATGCGCAAAATGCTCGGGCTGCACGAGTTTTTTGGCCCTGATGCCGCATTCCCGTTCCTGCGAACGGCTTGCCTGGCGCAGATGCTGGCCTCCTTCGAGCCAAAAAAAAAGCAGGCAACCGTCGATTCATTGGCACTCCTCAAAGTCTTCTACGACCTGTTGCCCTCGCATTTTAATCTGCTTTTCCTGCTCAACGACCTCAGAAATCACGGCCACGTCAGCCTCCAGCATTACAATCAGGAAGCCGAGCAGGCCCTGATAGAATGGCTCAAACGCCTGCCCATTGGCGAGTGGGTGGCCATCGATAATCTGCTGGCCTATGCCCAACTGCACGAGCTGAGTGTGTTGCCATGCCCAACGGTGCAAGTCAGCAGTTTGGCCTACGAGCAGGATTCGACCCGAAATCCGGGTTACACCTTAAAACAAAATGTATCGGCGGCCCATGCTTATCGGCTGTTGGAGAAACCCTCTTTGCTGGCTGGCTTTTTTCTGTGCGCGTCGCTGGGCTGGTTAGATATTGCCTTCGTGGAACCGGCGGGGAAGTTTGGCACAGATTATTTTTCGGCCTACGACGGACTCAAAGCCGTGCGGCTCAACGCCCTGGGGGCACATATTACCGGGCGGACAACGGGCGTTTATGTGCCCAAAATAAACACCGCCACGCAGGCACTACGCTTCGACGAGCAGTCTCTGCTGATTTTCTGTGATCCCGACAATGTGGTGGCCGGGACCATTCTGGCCAACTACGCCGAGCGGGTCAGCCCAACACGTTTCCGCGTAACGGCGGGGTCGTTTTTGAAAGACTGTAAAAGCAAACAGCAGCTGCTCTCAAAAATCAGCCTGTTTACCCAGTCCATAGCCCCCGA